>JANPIS010000381.1:0-6428 GCA_031425095.1 Chthoniobacteraceae bacterium | reverse complement strand
GGTTGAAGGTGAACCGCATCCCGCCGGATAAGACGGCGTGGGGGCCGTGGCAGATGCTGGAAGAGCGGGTGTGGCTGCAGCTCCGCGCGATCTTGGAAACGCCGGGACGGCAGGTGGCGGACCTGTACGCCTCGGGGCTCGATCTGGCGACGCGGAACCGGCTCGGCTTTCAGCCGATCGCGCACGATCTCCAGCGCATCGTCGGACTGAAGACGATCGCCGAACTGGCGCCGCTGCTTGGTGAGTTCCACGCGCGTGGGAGTGGCGTGCTCTTCGACGCAGACGTTTCGCCCGATGCGAAAAACAGCGCGATTTACGCGCTCGATCTCTGGCAGAGCAGCGACGCGCTCGGGCTGCCGGATCGTGATTACTATCTGACGAAGCCGCTCGCGAAGGAACGCGAAGCCTACCGCGCGCACATCGTGAAAATGCTGATGCTCACGGGTGATTCCGCGAAGAGCGCGGCGAAGCAGGCGGAGACGATCATCCGCCTCGAGACCGCGCTGGCGAAACTCAGCCGGCCGCGCGAAGACCTGCAGGACTCGCTGAAAAACTATCACAAGTTCACCATGGCGGAGCTGGTCGATGCCGCGCCGCATTTCGCGTGGAGCGAGTATTTCAAAACGCTCGGTGCTGGTGCGCCCGTGACGGTGATCGTCGGCCAGCCGGAGTATCTCACCGGCGTGAGCAAGCTGCTGAAATCCGAGCCGCTGGACACTTGGAAGACTTATCTGCGCTGGCACGTGATCTCCGATGCCGCGTCGTATCTGCACGAAGCTGCGGACCGCGAGCACTTCGCTTTTTACGGCACGAAGCTGAACGGCCAGCCAGAGCAGGCGCCGCTCTGGCGCCGGGCGACGCGCGTGGTGGACGACTGCCTCGGCGAAGCACTCGGGCAACTCTACTGCGAGCGCCATTTCCCTCCCGCCTCGAAGGCGCGCGTCGAGGAGATGGTCGGAAATTTTCATGCTGCCTTCCGCGACCGTCTCGCGACCGTCGGCTGGATGACCGAGGCCACGCGGAGTCAAGCGCTGGGCAAGCTCGAGCGCTTCTTCGCGAAAGTCGGTCATCCCGCGAAGTTCCGCGATTACTCGGCGATCGAAATCCGGCGCGACGATTACTTTGGCAATGTGGAGCGGTCCGCAGTCTTCGAGTGGAAGCGGAAAGTCGCGCGGCTCGGCCAGGCGGTGGATCGCGCGGAGTGGCTCTGCTCGCCACCGACGGTGAATGCTTTCTTCATGCCGACGCAGAACAGCGTCACACTCCCCGCCGGCATCCTCCAGCCGCCGATGTTCGACCCCGCCCTCGACGACGCGGTGAACTACGGAAACATCGGCGCAACCATCGGCCACGAGATGACCCACGGCTTCGACAGTGATGGCCGGCAATACGACGCCGAGGGGAGCTTGAAAGATTGGTGGACGGCGGAAGACGCGAATCAGTTCGAGGCGCGCGCGCAGAAGATCGTCGCGCAGTTCAATGGCTTCACGCCGTATCCAGGAATGCACGTGAATGGCAAACTCACGCTCGCCGAAAACATCGCCGATCTCGGCGGCCTGCTCATCGCGTGGGATGCATTGCAGAAGGCGCTCGCAGCCGATCCCGCGAAGCGCAAAAGCATCGACGGCTTCACGCCCGAGCAGCGCTTTTTCATCTCCTACGGCCAGAGCTGGTGCGTGCTGGAGCGCAGCGAACGCGCCAAGCAGGCACTGCTCACCGACGAGCACGCGCCCGCCGAAACGCGCGCCAACGGTCCGCTCATGCACATGCCGGAATTTTACGAAGCCTTCGGGATCAAGAAGGGCGCGAAGATGTGGCTGCCGCCGGAGAAACGGGCGGTGATCTGGTAAAACGCTGTCATCCTGACGTAGAGCGGAGCGCAACGAAGGATCTCACGCATCTGTGGGCAGCGATGGTGCGGAGCAGAGCAGCGCATGAACGCTCCGCGGCGCCGCTGCCCGCAGAGACGTGAGGTTCTTCGTTGCGCTCCGCTCCACTTCAGAATGACAGAGTTTTCTTTTGGCATGCTTTTGCAACGACGCTCACGAACGGATCACTGAGCACTTCCCGTTGCGTCGATCATCGCGATCACCAACACTTCCGCCATGCACCACGCCCCGCATCATGCCATCACCGTCGCGCCGATCGAGAAGGGTGGCTCGGGCCGCAAGTTCTGGCGCATGCACGTCGGCGGGCAGTCGCTGATCTTCGTGCGCTACGGCGAAGATCGACCGGAGAACAAACAGTACGTCGCCATTGGGCAGTTCCTCGCCAGCGTAGGCGTGCGCGTGCCACTGGTGCATTTCCACGATGAGACCGAAGGACTGATCATCATGGAAGACGCGGGTGACACGGATCTCTGGAGCCAGCGTGACGAGCCTTGGCGGCATCGGCGGGCGCTCTACCAGCGGACGCTGGATCAGGCGCTCATCCTGCACACCCAGGCGCACCTCGCACCCGGCGCGGAGCATGTGAAATATCAGCCGGTTTTCGATGCGGCGCTGTATCGGTGGGAGCAGGATTATTTTTTCGAGCACTGCCTTGGTCGACACTTCTGGATCACGCCGGAGCGGCTCGAAGCGGAAGGCGATCGCACCCGGCTCCGCGAGATCGCCGATCAACTCGCCGCCGAGCCGCGCTGCCTCGTGCACCGCGATTTTCAGAGCCAGAACATCATCGTCCGCGACGGCGAAGTGTGCCTCATCGACTTCCAAGGCCTGCGCCCCGGCCTCGCCCAATACGACCTCGCCTCGCTGCTCCTCGACCCTTACGTCACACTCTCACCGGAAGAGCGTGAAGAGCTTCTCGCCCACTATCTCAGCGGCCTGCACGGCCCGGGCCGAGCGGACAATCCGCACTTCCGCGCGCTCTACGATCTCTGCGCGATGCAGCGCCTGATGCAAGCGCTCGGCGCCTACGGCAAACTCGGCCACGTCGATCACCGCGCCGATTTTCTCACGCACATCCCGACGGCGCTTCCGCGCCTGCGCGAAGTGCTCGCCAGAGTTCCCGGCGTGAAGAAGTTGTGCGCGCTGCTTGCAGGGCTGTAGGGCGCACTTTCCGCGTCGCTTGAAAAGAGAAGCGGAGGGCAGCGTGACTGCCCTCCGCATCGTTCACTTCTTTTCCACGCGGCGGTGCGGAGACCCGCCTGCGATTCAGTTCACCGCGATCTTCCGCGGCTTCACCGAATCGGCTTTCGGCAGATGGAGCGTGAGCACGCCTTGATCGACTTTCGCCGTGATCTTGCCGGCATCGATCGAAGGATCGAGCTCGAAGACGCGCCGATAATCGGATCCGCGGGACTCGCGGTAAACGCTGCGACCGGACTCCGTCACCGGCGTGCGACGGCCGACGATGGCGAGTTCGCCGTTCTCGACGGTGATTTCGAGGCCATCCTTGGCCACACCGGGCATTTCAGCCTCAAGGACGTAACCGTCCTTAGTCTCGCGGATGTTCGCGAGCGGCGTGGTGTAGGTGACCTTCTGTGCGCCGTTGCCGGCGGGTGACTGGGACTCGGGTTTGTTGAGGGTTGCGTTCATGTGTTTGGATTCGTTCAAGGTGAGTGGGGATGAGGGTTAGGAGACGCTGACTTCGATCTGCTTCGGCTTTGCTTCCTCGGCTTTGGCCAGCTCGACCGTGAGAATGCCGTCCTTGTAGGAGGCCTTCACGTTGTTCGGATTGACCGTGGTCGGGAGCGACACGCTGCGCTGGAATTTTCCGAAGTAGCGTTCGCTGCGGAAGGACTGTCCTTCCTTTTCCTCGCGCTCGACCTTCCGCTCGCCGGACACCGTGAGGGTGCCGTCGTGCAGGGAAATCTCGATCTCTTCCTTCTTCATGCCGGGCAGCTCGACTTTTACGATCAGGTGATCCTTGTCATCGAAGACGTCGAGGGCCGGCGACCAGCCGCTGAAGAGCCCGCTATCGCGGCTCGGGGCGGTCCAGTCGAAGAGGCGGTTGACCTCGTCGCGCAGTGACGCGAGGCGGTCAAAGGATGACCAGTTGCTGAGTTCAGGGACTTGGTAACGAATGATGCTCATAGGGATATTTGGGTTGAAGGTTAATGGTTCGTCTGTTGAGAGACGGGAATTCTATAAGCTGGCAGGATGCCGCGTGGAGGCACCGCTCGTTTAGACAGATGCAAACATCTCAAATACAGATGTTAAAGTCTATTTTTTGTCCCTGGAATCCACCCCGATAAAGCGACAGAGTGGCACTTTAGTGCCGACGGATTCGAAACGTGAAGCGAGCCCAAATGGCTCACTTAATCTGATCTACAATATCCTGCACCTGCTTCAGGTATCCGGCGTAGAAACTCACGATCCCGTAGCCGACGTAGATGAAGATTCCGATCATCACCATCCGCGGCAACCACTCCGTGAGCGTGTCCAGCCGGGTCAGTCCTTCTTTCTGATATTCGCCGGCAAGCCGCTGCAGCTCCTCGTCCAGCGAGCCTGTCTCCTCGCCCGTGCAGATCGATTGGCCGACGTCTTCTGGAAAGGCGCCACTCTGTGCGAGTAACGGGCCTGCTTGCGCCCCGCCGCGCACTTCGGGCACGGACTTCCGCACCGTCGAGCGGATGAGCCCGCTGCGGCTCGACCGCCCCGCTGCCGTGAGCGACTCCATCACGTTCACCCCGGCATCGAGCTGCATCTGGTAGGTGCCGCAAAAGCGCGCGACCGCAAAAGCCCGACGCACTCTACCGAAGAGCGGCAGCGAGCGGAGCAGGCTGTCGAGGATGGCACTCGTCGCCCCGAGATCGCGCAGGAGCGGGATGAGCAGCGCGAGGAGGATGCCGACGCCATAGACCACCGCAAAGATCCCGAGCGTCTGCCGCAGGTAACCTTCGACGCCGCCACCCGCCAGCGCCTTGGGCAGCGCGAAGACCAGCACCGCAAAGTGCAGGATGAAAATCGGGTAAGCCGACTTGCGCAGCATTGCTTCACGCGCCGTGGCGAGAGAGCGGAAATGCTCCGCGAGTTGCGTGCAGCCGTGCTCCAGCTTCCCGGTGCGCTCGACCGCCGCGAGCGTCCCGAGTTCCATCTCGCTCACGTCCGAGCGCTGCGTGGCAAAGGTCTCCGAGACACTGCGCCCCTCCGCGTGTTTCTGGAGTCGCTTCACGAAACTCCGCCGCCCGCCGCGCATGCTGCGCGCCAGGCTTTCCAGCGCTTTCGGGAAGGTGCTGCCCGTGCGCAGGAGTTGCCCTAGGCTGCGGTAGAAATTTTCCTTTTCGCGGAGGCTGAGGGACATGTCGTGAAAGGTGATGGTGGAAAATGGAATGGCAAGTGAACGTCGATCAAGTGCGCTGCGTTCCACTTTCCACTTTCCCATTCGACTGCTCCACGGCTCAAGTGAAGGCACGATGGCCAAAGCCGAAGACCTGAACTTCATGCGCGCCGCCCTGCGCGAAGCCGAGCACGGGGTCGGCCACACCAGCCCGAACCCCGCCGTCGGCGCGGTGATCGTGCGTGGCGGAAAGATCGTGGCGCGTGGATTTCACCGGAAGGCGGGTCAGCCGCACGCAGAGATCGAGGCGCTGCGGGCGCTGAAGAAACCGGAGTTCGCCCGCGGGGCGACGCTCTACGTGACGCTCGAGCCGTGCTCCACCCACGGCCGCACCCCGCCGTGCGGCGAGGCGATCCTGGCCGCGGGTTTTGCGCGGGTCGTCATCGGGGCTATCGACCCAAATCCCGCGCACGCTGGCCGCGGAGTGGATTTGCTCCGAGCGGGCAGGGTGAAGGTGACCACCGGCGTGCTCGAAGCCGAGTGCTGCGCTCTGAACGTCGCTTTCAACAAATGGATCGTCACCGGCACGCCGTGGGTGATCGCCAAAGCCGGCATGTCGCTCGACGGCCGCCTCACGCGTCCGCCTGGGGAAGGCCAGTGGATCACCAGCCCCGCTTCGCGCGCCGACGCACAGCAACTCCGCGCCCGTGTCGACGCCATCCTCATCGGAGCCGGCACCCTGCGCGCCGATAATCCTCGCCTCACCGTCCGCGGCATCCCCGGAGCCCGCCAGCCGTGGCGCGTCGTCGTCACCCGCGGCGGGTCGCTCCCGGCAGACGCGCATCTTTTCAAGGACGCCCGCCGAGACCGCACCCTCGTCTACCACCGCCGTCCCCTCTCCGCCGTCCTGCGCGATCTTGGAAAAAAGGGCGTCACCAGCGTGCTCATCGAAGGCGGCACCCGTGTGCTCGGCGAAGCCTTCGACCGGCGGCTCGTGGATGAGGTGCAGTTCTACGTCGCGCCGCTTTTCCTCGGCGGACCGGCGGTTGTCATCGGTGGCCGCGGCGTCGGCGCGACTGCAGAATCTCCGGGGCTGATGGAGCCGAGGTACAAGCGAGTCGGCTCGGACCTGCGGCTCCAAGCGCTCGTTGCGCGAGAGTTGTAGCCGGGGTCGCTGTCCCCGGTATTGATGAAGCGCGTCGTTC
>JANPIS010000380.1:0-4490 GCA_031425095.1 Chthoniobacteraceae bacterium | reverse complement strand
CTGCGGGCCCGTGATCGCTGGCTCAGTGGAGTGAACGCGCAGGCCCATTTCCATGCGCTCTTCGATCACCTGCCCGGCGTCTGCTTCTACTGCAAGGACCAGGACGGGCACTTCATGCTGGCGAGTCGCGGCTTTCTCCAGAACTACCAATTGCGCCATGAGCAGGAGCTGCTCGGGCTCACGGATTTCGACGTAGCGCCGCAGCACATGGCGGCTGGCTACGTGCGGGACGACGCGCGCCTGCTCTCGGGCAAGGCGCGCGTGGTGGAGCGCGTGGAACTGTGGTTCGATCAGCAGGGGACGCCGGATTGGTTCTTTGTGAGCAAGGTGCCACTGCGCGATGCGAGGGGCCGCATCTGCGGCACGGCTGGCGTGGTGCGCCGCGCGGCTGAGCACGAGAGGCAGCTCCCGATCATCCAGAATGTCGCGCGCGCCGTGGAGATCATCAGGCGCGAATTTTCCGGTCCCCTCGTGCTTAGCGAAGTCGCGCGCCGATGCGGGCTTTCGATGCGCCACTTCCAGCGCCGCTTCCAGCATGCCTTCGGCTTCAGCCCGCAGGAGTTCCTGATCAAGACCCGCGTAACCGCAGCGCTGAAGCTGCTCGAGGAGACGAATCTTTCCGCCGCGGAAATCGCGGAGCGCTGCGGCTTCGTCGATGGCAGCAGCTTCGCCGAGCAATTCCGCCAGCGCGCCGGCGTGAGCCCGACAGCTTATCGCCAAGGCATGCGAGCCGTGCCGGTCCGGCGAAAAAGATCGAGCACTCCGTAAGCCGTGGCGATGGAGTGGACGGACGCATTTGGTTTGGAAAACGCAGAGACGCGGAAGCTCAGAGGATGCAGTGCCAGCTTCAGGTTCACACCGTTCGGTGCGCTGCACGCCTTCTGCGACCTCCGCGTCTCTGCGTTTTCCGAACCCTGCCATGAGTTTCCATTGCCTGGTTCCGGCGGGGCGCGCGCCGATCAAAGGGAAGGAGATGGTGCGCGCTACAGGGTTCGAACCTGTGACTTCTTGCGTGTGAAGCAAGCGCTCTACCACTGAGCTAAGCGCGCGGTTTCTCGGGAAACGGATCGGCAGGATAGGCTGACCCGGGATCGTTTCCAGCGGAAAATCTAGTCGCCAACGGCGAGGGCATTCGCGACGCCGTATTGCTCGGTGTGGCTGAGGCTCACGCGCACTTCGCGGATGCCCAACCGCTCGGCGGTTTCCGCTGCGGTGCCCGAGAGCACGATGAACGGCTCGCCTGACTCCTTGCGTCGCACCTCAATCTCGCGAAAAGCCATCTCGCTGCCGAGCCCGGTGCCGAAGGCTTTCGAGACGGCTTCCTTGGCGGCGAAGCGCGCGGCGTAAAAGGGATGCGGATCTTTCATCGCGGAGCAGTAGGCGATTTCCTCGTCGGTGAAGACGCGTTCGAGGAACGCCTCGCCATGCCGAAGGATTGCGGACTTGATCCGCGAGGTTTCCACAATGTCCACGCCGAGGCCGAGGATGGTCATGGGAAATGACCAATGACCGATGACCAATGACCAGGCAGCTCACGAGGACGAGGGAAATCCCAATGTCCGAATCCGCGGAGCGGGCATTGGGCTTTCATTGGACCTTGGTCATTGGTCATTCTCCTTTTGCCCCATTGCCTTGATCATCTCTGCCGTGGCTTGCTCCAGGCCGACGAAGATGGCGCGGCTGACGATGCTGTGCCCGATATTCAGCTCCGCGAAGTGTGGAATGGTGCGGACGAGCTTGATGTTCAGGTAATTGATCCCGTGTCCCGCGTTCACCTGGAGTCCGGCGGAGTGTGCGTATTCGGCGGCGGAGCGGAGGCGGGTGAGTTCGCCTTTCAGCGCGATGCCGGTGGCGTTGGCGAAGGCGCCGGTGTGCAGCTCCACCATATCGGCGCCGAGGCGGTGTGCGGCGTCGATCTGATCCGGCGACGGCTCGACAAAGAGGCTCACGCGGATTTCATGCGCCTGGAGGCGGCGAATTGTGGGTGCGAGCTGCTTCTCGAAGCGCATCGCGTCGAGTCCGCCTTCGGTGGTGACCTCCTTGCGGTTCTCCGGGACGATGCATACTTCCTCCGGGACGATGCGGAGCGCGAATTCGAGAATGTCCGGGGTGTTGCCCATCTCGAGATTCATCTTCGTCATCACCGTCCCGCGGAGCCGGGTGATGTCGCGATCCTGAATATGCCGCCGGTCTGCGCGGAGATGCACCGTGATGCCGCTGGCTCCGCCGCGTTCCGCCGCAGCGGCCGCGGCCGCGAGATCCGGTTCGCAGTTGGGCGAGTCCAGTGAACCTGAGTAACGGGCCTGTCGCAGGGTGGCGACGTGGTCGATATTGACGCCTAAAGTCACAGGGAGGTTGAGAGTGGAGAGTGGAGGGTTGAGAGCCGCGCCGGCTTGTTTCCGAATCGCGGCTGCAAATCGACAGTCATGGATGAGGGTGATTCAGAAGAGCGTGGGAGCGTCGATGAGCGTCTCTCAACTCTCAACACTCATCTCTCAACTTTCCGGCAGCTAGTGCCGGAAGTGCCGCACGCCTGTGCAGATCATCGCCATCTTCCGTTCATTGGCGGCAGCGATCACTTCGGGGTCTTTGACCGAGCCGCCTGGCTGAATCGCACACGTCGCACCCGCTTCGGCAGCAGCGATGAGGCCGTCGGGGAAGGGGAAGAAGGCATCGCTCGCGACCGCACAGCCCGGCATCTCGTCCTTCAGGCCGGCATCGTGCGCTTTCCAAATGGCGATCCGCGAGGCATCCACGCGGGACATCTGGCCAGCGCCGATCCCGAGCGTGCGATCGCCCTTGGCATAGACGATCGCGTTCGACTTCACGTGCTTCACCACGCGCCAGCCAAAGAGCATCGCGGCGAGTTCCTGCGGCGTCGGCTTCCGCTCGGTCACGACCTTGTCTGCAAAGTCCGTCTCCACGAGTCCGTCGCGGCTCTGCACGAGGATACCGCCGATCACCGAGCGCATCACCAAATCCTCCTCTGAGTCCGTGCGCTTCGGTGGCGAAAGCTTCTTCATCAGCCGCAGATTTTTCTTCTTCTGCAAGAGAGCGCGCGCATCGGCATCGAAGTCCGGTGCGATGATCACTTCGCTGAATATTCCCGCGATCGCCTTGGCCAGCGGCTCCGTAAGCGGTCGATTGCAGATGATGATGCCGCCAAACGGTGCCTGCTTGTCGGTGGCGAACGCCTTGTCCCACGCTTCGGGCAGATCCGCATCGCTTCCGATGCCACACGGATTCGTGTGCTTCAGGATCGCCACGGTCGGCTCGGAAAATTCCTCGATCAGCTCCGAGGCTGCCGTGATATCGAGGATGTTGTTGTACGAGAGATCCTTCCCGTGGAGCTTCTGGAAATGCTCATCCCACGAGCCGTAGAGCGCTCCGGTCTGGTGCGGATTCTCGCCGTAGCGCAGCCGCGCGACGCAGGGCAGTGAGATGGAAAAGGACGATGTCGCCTCCTGCTCGCGGTTCAGGTAGTTCGCAATGGCTTCGTCGTAGCTCGACGTCACGACGAAGACCTTGATCCCCAACCGCTCGCGGAGCTTGAGCGTCGTCATTCCGTCATTGTCGCGGATGTTCTGGAGCACGTCCTCGTAGTCCGCCGGATCGACCACGACCGTGACCGAGCGATAATTCTTCGCCGCACTGCGCAGCATCGAAGGCCCTCCGATGTCGATCTGCTCGATCGCCTCCTCCAGCGTCGTCTCCGGCTTCGCGATCGTCTGCTCAAAGGGGTAAAGATTCACCACCACGAGGTCGATCGGCAGGATCCCGTGCTGCTCCGCCTGGGCCACGTGATCCGCATTCTCCCGGAGATACAGCAGGCCTCCGTGGACCTTCGGATGCAGCGTCTTCACGCGCCCGTCCAGCATCTCGGGGAAGCCGGTGAAATCCGAGATCTCCCGCACCTTGATGCCCTGCTTCGCGAGCAGGGAGGCCGTGCCACCCGTGGAGATGATCTCGATCCCGAGCTTCGCGAGTTCGCGGGCAAAGGGGACGAGGCCGGTTTTGTCGGAGACGGAGATAAGGGCGCGGGCGATCTTGCGCGGAGGATTCATTGGACTGGCGACGCTAGGGCACGCCAGCGGCGGAGGTCAATCTGTCGCTCCGAGTCCGGGTCGACCACCCAGTGGCGCAAGTGAACCGCGCGGCATTGCGGAGCCGCGCGGTTCGATGCCCAACACCCCAAACACCCACGCAGGATACGCTCGCCGAGCGGGACCGCACATCGGGCGGAAATCTGAGAGCCTTTTTTTAAAAAAGCAGGGTGGCGTATCGACCGGGAAAATCTCCCGCATTTGCGTCCACGTGCCGCTGGTTAGCAGCCCTAGCTTCGCACCCAAGTGGGTGAGCTATCGGGCTGCGGGCTCCTTCCAAGCATAGAGCACCGCCAAGTCCCTGAGATAACGCTCTTCGGCGGGGAAACTCGGATTGACCCAGCGTCGCAACTCGCGATCCCATCGGCTTCCGGGGCGCGTGACCAC
>JANPIS010000379.1:0-4765 GCA_031425095.1 Chthoniobacteraceae bacterium | reverse complement strand
GGCGGCCATGTCCGCATACTTCGCGCGGATCACATTCCAATCGCGGTTGCCGAGTCGCTCGTCGTAGAAACGATCGCGCATCGTCTGCCAGCATTGATCGAAGACCGCGCGCTGTTTGCCCGCCCGCGGGCTCATTTGCTGGACCTTGAAGCTGTAGGTATTCACCGCGCCGCTCGCGGGTTTCACGGCCGCCGGCTCCACGTCCGCTTCGCCGGGAGCGGCGCTCGTCTTCCCGGGAGCGGGAGCGCTCGGCGTCGCGCTCGCAGCCGCCCGGACCGGGATGGAGGCCGGCTTTCCCTCCAGCAGACAGACGATCTGATCGTCCTGCTTCAGCCAGCGCAATCCCGTGCCCGCGACCGGAGCGATGAGCTTCGGCTTCAACTCATCCGGAAACTCGACCGAATAGGTGCCTCGCCGTCCTTCGATCGTCGCGGTGAAGGCGAGCTTCTTCGAGTCGGGCGACCACGCGAGATGGTTCTCGGTGGTATTCGGGATCGTGATCCGGTGGATGCGCTCGTGGATGTCGTCAAGAGCGGGCGCCGGCATCGGGGCCTTCACGGCCGGCGTCGGTGCAGTCACCTTGAGAGTGCTCGCGGTTCGTCGCGCGGCCGTGGACGCCTTGGCGATTTTCTCCCGCGCCTTGACGAGGGTGCGCTCGCGCTTCGTCCGCTCTTCGTCTTCTGCCCGCAGCCAGACGTAGAAGATGTCCACCTCCTCGTTCTCCCGTTTGCCAGTCCACGCGATCAGGCGTCCATCTGGCGACCACACTGGGGCGATGTCGTTATCGGGATGCCGGGAAAGATTGAAGGGCGGTCGCGCCCCATCGACCGGTGCGACCCACACATCGCCATTGAACCACTCATCGCTCTGCGAATAGACGAGCCACGAACCGTCCGGAGAAAAGTCGAACTCCGGCGCATTCCACGATTCGATCAACTGCCGGGCATTCTTTCCGTCGGCATCCGCGAGCCAGATGTCACCGCGGGTCTTGAGGTAGGCGAGGTGTTTGCCATCCGGGCTGAAGCGCGCCCGCGACTCGGCTTCTGGATCGTTCGTGAGTCGCACGAGCGTAAAGACAGTGTTCTCCCACCAGTATTTCGCCGGTATCGACGGCGTCGCTTTCCACACATCGGTCTGCCCTCCCGAATCACTGACGAAACAAAGCGATTTGCCGTCCGGCGCGAAGCAAAGCCCACGCTCTTCCTCCGGCGTCTGCGTCACCTGCCGCGGCTCACGCAGCACGGTATCCATCACCCACACGTCGCCCCCCGAGAGAAACGCGATCTGCAAACCATCCGCGGTAAAGGCCACATCCGTCGCACGCTCGAGGACGAGGCGATCAACCGGCGATTCCACGACATCCCCCACCCGCTCGATGGCGATCTTTTCCGGCGCTGCCGCTCGCGCTGGCTGCCAGCGGTAGAAGTCGAAGAGATGCCGGAAGACCACCGTGCTGCCATCGCGCGAGATCGCCGGAAAAACGACCGAGTCCGTCTTGAAGTTCGTGCGCTGCGTGTCCTTGCCGCTCGCGAGATCGTGCTCCCAGAGGTTGTAGGCACCGCTCCGATTCGCCACGTAGTAGAAGCCCTTGCCATCCGGCCTCCAGAGGGGCCAGCGGCATTCGGTCGCCTCACCTTTGATCTGCGTGATCGCCTGCGTGTCGCGATCGAACAACCAGATCTGCCCGGCACGCGAACCGCGGTAACCCTGCCGCCACCACGCTTCGCCCTCGCGCACAAAGAGCACCTGCCGCCCATTCGGCGACACCGCGCCGTCCTCCGCGTAGTCATCGAAGAGCACCTGCTCCACTTTCCGCTCATCGACCGCGAGCACGGCGAGCCGCGCCGACCGCGACTCGCGCATCCACGAAAGATCACGCGCCACACTGACCAGCAAACCGCGCCCATCCGGCATCCACTCTTCGACTTCGTATCCCTCCGTGTGCCACGTCAATTGCCTCGGCTCACCGCCACCCACCGGCATCACATAGGCCTGCCGGCTGCGCTCCCGATTGCTGACAAAAGCGATCTGCTTTCCATCCGGCGAAAACGCGGGCGCAGAATCCAGACCCGCATGGAGCGTGAGCCGCTGCGCCGCGCCGCCTGAAGTCGGCACGCTCCAGAGGTCGCCGCGCCAGGCGAAGGCCAGCGTCTTTCCATCCGGCGAAAGCGCGGGATCCTGCGCCAGTCGCACGGCCTCGGCGTGAGCATTCGGCGCAGAAAGCGCGGCGGCGATGAGGAGGAGCGGAAGCAGTCGGTGCATTCGGGTGCGCATATCTGGGAGGGACGAAAAGACGCCAACGTTACGTTCCCGCCGACTGCGGGCGCAATCTCCGCCTCCCCCTGCTCGCCGCCGCTAAAGCACCGTCACTCGGTAGTCCGTCGCCACGTCAAGCGCACCCGGCGCGGCGAGATTGGCGAGCCTGGCGCCACCGACGCGGTTGTAGCTCCGGATCACATCCGCGACGAAACCGAACGCTGTGCCGCCATTCGCCGGCGCGACCTTCTGGACACCGATCGCCCCGATCGTCTGCGCCGCCACCTGCGAATCCACGAACAAGTCGCCCGTGAATCCCGCGACTCCGCGGATCACAAAGCTGGAGATCGTGCGGTCATCGACGAAGTCGCCCAACACCGTCGGGCGCGCGCTCGTCCCAGCGAAGATGTTGCTGCTGTGGATCCCACCGAGGGCGATCGCTCCAATGTTGCCGATCGTCGTGACGGTCGAGTTCTGGAAAAGCCCGGCGACGGTGATGCTGGCGACCGCCGCGGAACTCGTGACATTGACGTTCGCTTGCAGGTCACCGCGCGCGACGTTCTTCGCGCCGGTGATGTTCAGCCGGCCCAGCGAGTGGAAGCTCAGCGTCTCGTCGAGGCCGCCGGTGTCGAGCCACTCGATCGCGGTGAGCGAAGCGACCGGCATCAGCGATTCAAAGTCGTAATCGCTGACGCGCCGAAGATTGATCGTGGCGCTGGTCGCACTCGATGGGAGAAATGCACCGACGACGAGCGAACCCGGGCCCGTGAGGTCGCCGAGTTGCAGCGAGCGCAGCCCGCCGCTCGCGGCGACGAAGCCATCCACATCGGCAAGACCGAGCGCGGCGGCGTTGAGCACCGATCCGAGATTGATGTCATTCAGATCGATCCGCCCGTCACCCGTGGCGGCCTTGGTTACCCGTGCGATCAGGTTCGAAGTGGCGGTCGTGCCGGAGACATTCAGATCGAGCTTCCCGGCGCCATCGACGGTCAGCGCGCCGAAGCCGCCGCCAGTCAAGGTAAAGGTCACGCGGTCGCCGTCGGCGTCGATATAGGTCAGCGGCACATTGGTCCGCGTATTGAAGGCGCCGAAGCGGTTGACGATCTGATGCCCGTTCCCATTGAGCGCCACGTTGTCGTCGCTGAAGAGTTCCTGCCCCGCCAGCGCGTTCGACGGCTGCACCTCTGCGACGAGCCGGTAGAGCTTGCTGGGATCAAGCACGAGTGCGGTCGGCATCTGCACCCTGGCGGCCAGCGTCACCGCTCCACCGCCATTGATCACGATCGCCCGATCGTCGATGGCCCCCACCTGGATCTTCGCCCCCGCGGGCAGCAAGTCCCCGGACGTGTTGATCTCCTGGAGAATGAAGCGGACATCCACCGTCCCGCGCGCCGCGCCGCCACCGCTGTTGGAGATTTTCACCGTCGCCGTGGCCGCGTCGCCCGCGGTGAGGAATCCTGCAAGCCCATCGCTCCCGATGCTCGCGATCAGGTTGGGCTGCACGGTCACGCGGAAGCTATCCGAGATCGTATCGAGCGGCCCATCTGGCCCCACCGCTTTGACGACCACATCCACCGCGCCCGTAGCACCCGGTTTGTAAGCGAGGTTCACGGAAGCGCCCTGAATTTTTCCAGTCACCAGCGTGGACGCCGTCGTCGTCCCGGCCTGAAAGATGTTCTGGATGCTGTAAGTGATTCCGGTGGTGTTCCCCACATTCGGCGGCACCACGCGCGCATCGGTGATGCGGATGATCTGGTCGGCGGTCGGAACCGGATTGAGCGTGGCCGTGTTGTTGTCTGGATCGACGTAATTCTGAACCGGAGCGAGGAAGCTCCCGATGATCCGCTGCCGCGGCAACGCGACGATGGCGTCCACGATGTCCATGCCTTGGGTGACGTTGCCGAAAACGGTGAATCCACCGTTCTGGTTGTCGAGGTTCGCGGAGTTGTCGGCCACGTTGAAGAAGAACTCACTGGTTGCCGTGTTTGGACTCAGGCCAGTCTTCGCCATCGTGATCGTGCCCCGCAGATTCGAGCGCGTGGGCGAGAACTCGTTGTGCAGTTCCAAACCCGTCGTGACGTGATCGCGAGTGCCCTCGCTATTGAAGCCACCACCTTGCAAAACAAAGTTCGTCTCTGCCCGGTGGAAGAACGTGTTGTCGTAGTCGCCCTTCGCGTTCTTGCTGTTCACGTAGGTGAGGAAATTCTGGACCGTGAGCGGGACGAGATCGTCGAGCAGTTCCATGCGGATCACGCCCGCCTGAATGCCCGGAGTATTTGCGTCGGTGTCGAAGTTCGTCACGAACTCCACGATCGTGCGGTTCGGGCTCGTCGCGGCGATGTCGAACATCTCGGAGAGATCGACCACGGCACCGGTCTTGCCCGGCCCCGCCACGAGGTCGGGCAGCGGATGCTGGAGCACAATCGCGGGAGCGATGCGGGCTTCGAGGGGTTCGAGGCGGGCGGGAGACGGGCGGGGAGTCATCACGATTGCAGACTAAGCTGAAACA
>JANPIS010000378.1:0-11415 GCA_031425095.1 Chthoniobacteraceae bacterium | reverse complement strand
GGTCGGCTCCTTCACCGCGGCGGCAGGTTGCGTGATCTACGACGGCGGAACCTGGCCCGCGGAATACAACGGCGACTACTTCACCACCGAGCCGACGATCAACGTGATCCATCACACGCGCCTCACGCCCGAGGGATCGAGCTACAAGGCGGCGAAGTTGCCCGGCCGCGAGGAGACGGAATTCGTGCGCAGCAAAGACATGTGGTGGCGCCCGATCGAAGTCCGCGTCGGCCCCGACGGCGCAATGTACGTGGCGGATTTCTACAACCAGGCCGTGATCCACAACGACACCCGCGGCCCCGATCACAACAACGTCAACGCCGCCGTCCGCCCGGATCGCGACCACTACTTCGGCCGCATCTGGCGGATCGATCACAAGCAGGCGAAGAAGGTGGCAGCGCCCGATCTCGCAAAGGCCGCGCCTGCCGATCTGGCGAAGGCACTCGAGAGCACAAATTCGCAAGTGCGCCTCACCGCGCGCCGGCTCATTGGTGAAAAAGCGCAGGCGCAAGGTGTGTCGGAAACGGGCGCCGGGAAGGGCTTCTCGCCTGAGGCGATCAAGGTCGTGGCCAGCTCGTTGAAGCATCCCGTGGCCGAGACCCGCATCGCGGCACTTTGGACGATGGGCGCACTCGGTCTGCTCGCGCCGGAGCAGTTCGCCGCCGCACTGGAAGACGCGGATCCCGCCGTGCGCCGCAACGCGGCTCTCGGTGCGGAATCCCTCGCCGCCAACGACGCTGCGGCGGCTGTGGAAAAGAAGCTCGCGGACCCAGATGCGCGCGTCCGCGCCGCCGCACTCCTCGCGCTGGCCGCCGCGGAGCCCATGGAAAGCACCGCCAAGTCGCTGATCGCCGCCTGGCCGAAGTTCGACGACGACTTCCAGCGGAGCGCGGCGGTGGGGGCGGCTTCGCGCAATCCGGTCGCGGCGATCTCGGCGGCGCTCGATGTCGCGAAGGATGACTCGTTCGCACCGCTGCTCGTCGCGCTGACGCAGAATCTCACGTCGCCCGATGACGCCGCGAAGATCGTGATCGCGCTCGCGGACAAACCGGCTGCCGCCGATGCGATGAAACGCACCATCCTCGACACGCTCGGCAAGACGTTGAAGGCCGCGCCCGCAATGACGCCGGAACTCGCGGCGGCGCTCGGGCGCTTACTGGGAGTAGGGGCGCCCTCGCCCCGTGGTGCTGAAGGGACTCGGGGCGAGGCGCCCCTACTCCTTGGGGCCGCTCTGCCGCTCGCGGCGCAGTGGGACAAAGCTGGCGCGCTGAAAGCACGGGTCGCGGAACTTTCCACCCAACTCCGCACGCAACTCGCCGACGCGAAAGCCGACGACACCGCGCGGCTCGCGGCGGCGCAGAGTCTCATCGGTATCCGCAGCACGAGCGCGGAGATTTTGCCCGCAGTCGTGGCCACGCTCGCGCAGGACGGCGGCGCGAGCTTCAAGCGCCAGCTCATCCTCGCGCTCGGCGACGTGGACGATGCCGCGGTGGGCAAAGCGGTTGCGGGGGCTTTTTCCAAACTCCCCGCCGACTCGCAGACCGTCGCCTTTGACACGTTGCTCAAGCGCGGGGATTGGGCGCACGCTTTCCTCGATGCGGTGCAGGCGAAATCGGTGGACGTGACCACGCTCGGGCCGGCGAGCGCTTACCGGCTGCGCACGCATCAGAACAAACGCGTGGCCGAGCGCGCGGAGAAGTTGCTCGATGCACTCAACCCGACGGCGAAGCTCAAGAAGGACGCCATCGCGAAGCTCGCGCCGATCGTCGAGGGCAAGGGCGATGCGGAGAAGGGCCGGCAGCTCTTCACCGTGACGTGCGCGACGTGCCATGAATTTGCCGGCGCGGGCGCGAAGATCGGGCCGGCGCTCACCGGGATGGGGTCGCACGGCGCGGGCGAGCTGCTCAGCGCGATCGTCGATCCGAATGCGGAGGTCGATCCCACCTTCCTCGCGTGGAATCTCGAGACGAAGGACGGCCAGCTTTTCAACGGCGTGATCGAGAGCGAGAACCCGACGACGATCACACTCAAGAGCCTCGTGGGCGTGCAGCAGGTGCGCGTCGCCGATCTCAAATCGCGCGTGAATACGGGCCGTTCGCTCATGCCTGAGGGCTTCGACGGACTCGGCGGCGAGGCCGTGCGCGACATCATCGCCTACATGCAGAGCGTCGATGGCGGGAAATTCCGCACGCTCGATCTGCGCGACGCCTTCACCGCCTCGACCGCGACCGGGCTCTACAATTCCGCGGATGCAAAGGGGGACACCTTCGTCTTTGCCAAAACGGGCACGGTGAAAATCGGCGATCTGCCTTTCAACATCGTCGGCCCGGAAAAAGCGCCGCGAAACATCCTCGTGCTCAAAGGCGGTCCGCCGCAAAGCTACTCGAAAACGCTGCCGCAGAAGGTGGAGGTGAAGGCCGGCGGATTTAAGGCCACCCGGTTGCATTTCCTCGGTGGCGTGACGGGCTGGGGCTATCGCGGCGGCAGCGGTGGCGACGATGTGCTGAAGGTGACGATCCACACCACGCAAGGTCAGCGCGAAGGGATGACCTTCAAGAACGGCGTCGAATTCGCCGACTACAACGGACGCATCGAAGTGCCCGGCTCGAAGTTCGCCGAGGGCGTGCTGAAGGGCGGGCATCAGGTGCGGTGGTTCAGCCGCCAGCTCGCGATGGGTGCGGTGGAGATTGACCGCATCACGATCGAGTCGCTGGACACCGGCGCCGCGCCGACGCTGGTGGCGATCACCGCGGAGCTTGCGGATGTAAATGCGCCTGCCGTCGCTGCCGTCGCCGCGAAACCCGCTGCCGACGCTGACGCGGGCTTTGTTCCGCAGTTCAGCGACGTGTTGCCGCAGCCTCCGGCGACTCGTCCCGCGACAGGCCCGCGCGTCCTGCTCGTGGGTGGCGGCTCCTCGCACGACTTCGTGAAATTCTTCGGCGACGCCGACAAAGCCATCCTCGCCCCGCACGTCGGCTGGGTGGATTTCACGCAGAATGCGAATGGCGTGCCCGCGATCCTCGACCGCGTGGACGTGCTCGTCTGGAGCGCGAACCAACCGATCAGCGCCGCCACGCGCAAGGCGCTGATGGATTACGTGAATGCCGGCAAGAGCGTCATCGCCTACCACCCCGGCACCTGGTACGCGTGGCTAAACTTCCCCGAGTGGAATGCGCAAGTCGTCGGCGGCGGCGCGCGCGGCCACGACAAACTCGGCGAATACGAAGTGACCGTGACCGCCGATCATCCGGTGACCGCCGGCGTGACGAAGCAGTTCCGCATCACTGACGAACTTTACTACTTCAAGCCCGACCCCGCCGCGACGCCCATCGAAGTCCTCGCCACCGCGACCAGCACCGCGAAGCAACCCGGAACTTACCCGCAAGTCTTCATCGTCAAACACCCGAAGGCCCGCATCGTCGGCCTGACCCTTGGCCATGACGCCCGCGCGCACGACCTTCCGGAATTCCAGACGCTGCTGCGCAACGCCGTGAGCTGGGCAGCGGGCAAGTAACCGCATATCTCCAGGTGCCATGAGTTCCACCGATCCCGCCCAACGTTTCTTCGTCCAGATCGCCGACGCGCTCCGTGAGACGAATCCGTGGACGAACAACGAATGGCTCTGCCGGCCCGACGTGGTCGGCGCGGAGAAGTTGCTCCTCGTGCGGGCGAACATGGACCCGGGGCGTTGCCACCCGTTCCATTTCCATCCGCATCGCGAGGAAATCATCTACGTGATCTACGGCCGCGCGGAACAGTGGGTGGGCAAAGAGTATCGCATCCTGAGCGCCGGGGAGATGGCGCATATCCCGGCAGGCACGATCCACGCGACCTACAATCCGCATCGGGAGCCGCTGGTCTTCCTGGCGATCCTGTCGCCGGCCAAGCTACCCGACGTTGAAGCGGCCGCGGCCGATCCGACGGATGTCTCCACACAGGAACCGTGGGTCTCGATCCGCGAGGGCATGCCGCCTTGCACGTAGCGGGTGTCCGAAAGGTGCCCCACTCGTGTCATCCATCGGCTTCGCTCAGGATGACAGCCGGGATAGCTTTCAACCGCGGCCTCGATGCTCGGTTGCTGGCTGGATGCAGAGGAGGTTGGCGAGGGGCCGCCCTGCGCTAAGGAAGAATCAACTGGCGGGTTGACCCGCTGCTGGCAGCTTTTCAATCCCTTTTGCGCCAGGCTCCGCATTCATGATACCACCCGCCCACCGATTACTTCTGCTAGTCCTCGCGACGCTTCCGCTCGCGGCGTGCGACAAGCCGAACGTCCAGGTTTATACCGTCCCAAAGGAAAGCACCCCGACGCCGATCGTGCCATCGGCCACTCCGTCGGCGCCGGCTCCGAACTCGCCCGCGCCGTCCGCACCAGCACCGTCGCAATTCAAGTGGACTGTCCCCACCGATTGGACGGAAGCCAAGCCCGGCCCGATGCAGCAGGCGCGTTTCGCCGTGCCGGAGAAGGACGGCTCTCAGGCCGAAGTCGCGGTGAGCGTTTTCCCCAGTGACACGGGCGGCACCCTGCAGAACGTCAACCGCTGGCGCGCCCAGCTTGGCCTCTCACCCGTAGAAGAATCTGGGCTCGCCAATCTCGTCGCCCCGCTTTCGGCGGCCCCCAATGCCGTGCTTGTGGACCTCTCCAATAATGACAAACGCATGCTCGCCGCAATCGTCCCGCGGGACGGCACTTGGTGGTTTTACAAGCTGACCGGCGGCTCGCCCGCAGTTGCCAATGCCCGGGAAGCGTTCATTGGTTTCGTCTCCTCCGCACCATGAACCGCCGCTCTCTCTGGAAATTTCTGACCTCGCTGCGGCTGACCGTGGTGACGCTCACGCTGTCGATCATCCTCGTCTTCTTCGGCACGCTCGCGCAGGTCCACGAAGGACTGTGGAATGCGCAGGATCGCTGGTTTCGCAGCTTCTGGGTGGTGCATCAGCCTATGGATCCATGGTGGGTCCCTCCGGTTTTCCCGGGTGGATATCTGCTCGGCATCGTGTTGCTGGTGAACCTGATCGCCGCGCACATCTCCCGCTTTCAGTGGAGCACGAAGAAGATCGGCATCCATCTGACCCATCTCGGCGTGGTCATGCTCCTCGTCGGCCAGCTCCTCACCGACATGCTTTCGGTGGAAAGTCACATGCGCTTCCGGGAAGGCGAGTCGCGGAATTATTCGGAAGGTCCGCGCGGGGATGAACTGGTCTTCATCACCGATGCGGCGGATGGCAAAGAGGAGGTCGTGTCGATCGCCGAGGAGATTGTCGCCGAGAAGAAAGACATCGCGCATCCGAAGTTACCCTTCAGCGTGAAGGTGAAAGATTACTCAGTGAACGGCGAAGTCATTTCGCATTCGAGTGTCATTGAGGCCGCCGGCCAGCTGACGACCGCCCTCGCCACGCTCGAATCGCAACTCGGCTCCACGGAAGGTCTCGTGCCGGCGGCGGAACGTGCCGCGGCGATGGAGGGCCGCGCGCAAGTCTGGCGCGACGCCCTGGAGACCGTGGGCGAGAAAGATCCGGACATCATCGCCGCAGCAAGGCGCGTGGCTGCTGATCCGGCCCGCGAAGCCAAACTCCGCGAGGAGGTGAAAAGCCGTTTCCGCAATGAAATGACGAGCCGCTTTATGCAGCAGGGCGGCGCGATGCGCTTCGCCGCGCAGAAGATCGCCGCGGGTGAGAAGATCGAGGCCGACAAACTTCCCGGCGCGACGGCGACGGGCGCGGGTCAGCGTTTCCTGAAAGTTCCGCTCGCCGAAGCCAAGGACATGGATACGCGGAACATGCCGTACGCCGTGGTGGAGCTGATCGAAGGAGGCAAGAGCCTCGGCGAATGGTTACTCTCGCCCTATCTCAATGACCAATCCTTCACCGCGGGAGGTAAAACGTACCGCACGGCGTTGCGCTGGTTGCGTTCCTATCACGACTTCTCGGTGACATTGCTCAAGACCACCCACGAGATCTATCCCGGCACCATTACCCGCAGTAACCCACAAGGAATCCCGAAGAACTTCCAAAGCCGCGTGCGCGTCTCTAATGCGAAGACGGGCGAAAACCGCGAGGTGGATATCTACATGAACAACCCGCTGCGTTACGGCGGACTTACTTTCTTCCAATACCAGATGGGCCGCGATGAGGTGGCGCAGAATGTCGGCACGAGCACGCTCCAAGTCGTCCGGAACCCAAGTTGGATCACGCCTTACCTCGGCTGCATCATCGTGGGTGTCGGCATGACGTGGCAGTTCATGGCGCACCTCATTGGCTTCATCGCGAAACGCAACGCGCCACCACCCGCTGCAACGAAAAAGAAAGGTGCTGGAAAGCGGGACACGGCTTTGGAGAAAGCGGGCGCCTCATGAGCGCCGAGCGCTTTGGGCTGAGCAGACTTGTCTGCGCTTCACGGCGGAGCGGACTTGTCCGCGGGGCAGGCTTTCCCGATTGCGCCCGGAGTTTCATCCACCCGCCGCGGAAGCAGACTTCCTCCTCCGCAGAGCGCGGACAAGTCCGCGCAGTCCATAGCGTGCTGCTCCCTTGAGGCCCCAGTTTATCCGACATCCTCGCTCTATGAAAAAGCATCTCCCTCTCATCATCTTCGCCATCTTTGCCGCGTGGGCCGGAAAGGCGTTGGTGCCACCGAAAGACCAGCCCGGCCATCTTGCCTTGCAGGAGTTTGGGCGGCTGCCGGTGCTCTCCAATGGCCGCGTGCAGCCCCTTGATTCCCTGGGGCGCAACTCCCTGCTCCAGCTCCGCGAAAAGCAGACGGCGAATCTTGAGCCGTGGAAGGATAACATGGCCCGACCGAAGGTGCTCTCCGCCACCGAATGGCTGCTGACGATGATGATGGATCCGGCCAAGGCGGACACTTACCCGGTGATCCGCATCGATAACCCGGACCTCAAGGGTCTGCTCAGTCTTCCAATGGACGCTGACGCGAGCATGCAGACCGACGGCAAGCATTTCTCGTGGGCGCAGATCCGGGGGAAGCTCGCCGAGTTGCAGACCGAGGCGAACCGCGCCGGAAAGCTGGATCAGTCCCATCGCACGCCGTTCGATCAGGGGGTGTTGCGCCTCTGGAATGCCGTCGGCATTTACATGCGGCTGCAAAACGCGCTCCAGCCGCAGAACGCAAAAAACTGGCCGCAGGAGTTTGCCCAATACCGTGAGCACGTCCCGGCCGGTGTGGCTGCCGCCCGGGCGCAGCAGGCGGGCCAGCCTTTCGACGAGGCCGCGCTCGAAACTTTGATGGCCGACCTCAGCCGTTTCGACGCGATGCGCCAGCTCGAGCCGGCGCTGCTCGTCCCGCCCCATGGCGCCGGTGATCACAGTCACGACTGGATGCGCATGGGCGAAGCGCTCATGGAAGTGGCCCGCGGCGATGCCCCGCACTACTCGGTCTCCGCTTACGTGAGCATGGCCGGCGCGTTCCGCGAAGGTCGCGTGGAGGACTTCAATCGCGCAGTCGCGGACTACCACGCGGCGCTCTCCTCCGATCTGGGTCCGAAGCTCGTGAAGACCAAGCGCGAGCAGCTCTTCAATGCCTTCGAGCCCTTCTACAAATCCATGACGCTCTACGTCGTCGCGGGACTGCTCGCGCTCGGCTTTTGGGTCAATCCAACACGCTTTGAGTGGGTGCGACGCAGCGCCGTGTGGCTCGTGGTCCTCGCGCTGGTCATCCACACCGCGGGCCTCATTTTTCGCATGACGCTCGAAGGCCGCCCGCCCGTCACGAATCTTTACTCCTCCGCGATCTTCATCGGCTGGGGGGCGTGCATCCTCGGGCTGATCCTCGAGCGCTTCTGGCGAAACTCGATCGGCATCGTCGTCTCCACCGTCGTCGGTTTCCTCACGCTCATCGTGGCGCATCACCTCTCGCTCAGCGGCGACACCATGGAAATGATGCGCGCCGTGCTCGACACGAATTTCTGGCTCGCCACGCACGTCGTCGTCGTGACGCTGGGCTATTCGAGCACCTTCGTCGCTGGCTTCCTCGCGATCGTGTACATCGTGCGCGGTCTTTTCACCAAAGGCCTCGACCCGGCCACGGGCAAATCGCTGACCAAGATGGTCTATGGCATCGTCTGCTTCGCCGCGCTCTTCAGCTTTGTCGGCACGGTGCTCGGCGGCATCTGGGCGGATCAAAGTTGGGGCCGCTTCTGGGGCTGGGACCCGAAGGAAAACGGCGCGCTCATCATCGTGCTCTGGAATGCGCTCATCCTGCACGCGCGCTGGGGCGGGCTGGTGAAAGAGCGCGGGCTCATGGCTCTCGCCATCGGCGGGAATATCGTCACCGCGTGGAGCTGGTTCGGGGTGAATATGCTCGGCATCGGCCTGCACTCGTATGGCTTCATGGACGCGGCCTTCCGCTGGTTGATGCTCTTCAACTTCTCGCAGCTCGCCTTCATCCTCCTCGCCTTGCTGCCGCTGCGGGTGTGGCGGAGTTTTTCCTCAGGCCAGGGTCCCACTCTCGGGGGAAGAGGAGCGCTGCCCGCGTAGCGCAGCACGGCCGATCGAAAAAAAATCCCGCGCTGAAGTCGCCCACGAAAGCGGCCGTGCCGCCGCCGCATGCGCGCTAGCCAAGCCGCCGGGGCCGCCTACAGTCGCGTCTCGCCATGAACGAACTCACCCGCGAAGCCGCCCTGACCACGCTGAACTTCGAAGTCGCCAGCGAGCCGATGCCGTCGGACCCATCGGCGAATCCCTTCAAGCTCGTCGTCGATCCCGTGATGCGCGTCCGCCTGCGCCGCGCGCTCGGCGACCTCATCGAGAGCCACGACAACGAACTCGCCCGCTACGTCGGCGAAGGCAGCCTCGCGCTCGATTCGTACAAGGAGTACATCGAAATTTTCGCCCACAGCCTAAAGCAGACGATGAGCACCAAGGAAGGCGTGGCGTATCTGCTGCAATCGTGCGGATTTCAGGTGGAGAAGGAGGAGATCAATCTCACGCCGGAGACGCGGTGGAAGGTGCAACGGTGAGGGCGGAAAACATCGAGGATCGAACATTGAACATTGAACATCGAATGATGACCCGCGCGCGCCGCGTCGCTCTCAGTGCGAGCACTTCGACGCTCGAAGTTCGACGTTCGATGTTCGATGTTCTGTTTTTCTGTTTTACCCGATGACTCCCGGACCCGACGCTGTCTTCGCCTGCCCGCACTGCTCCGCCGTCGCGCGGCTCGCCACCATCGAGGAGGCCGACACCACAGGCGCGATCTCGTGGACCGATGGCTTCCAAGAAGCGCCAGATGTCCCACGACATCCGAACGTCACCCGCTGCGCGGCGTGCCAGAAGTTCTACTGGCTCGGCGAAGCGCGGCAGCTTGGCTGGTATGCGCCGGGCATTGAGCTCCCTCCGGAACTGGTTGGCTGGGCCAATGCGCCGATGATCGAACCGCTCGACGAAGAGGGCTACTACGACGCGCTCGCCTCCGGCATGGCCATGAATCCCGAGCACGAACTCGAACTCCGCGTCCACGCGTGGTGGCGGGGCAACGATGCCTTTCGCAAAGCCGGCGCCGCAGCGCCACCCGCGCGGACCGAGCGTCAGATCGCGAATATGAACCGCCTCGTCGAACTCTGCGCGAACGGCGACCACGAGATCCTGCTTTTCCGCGCCGAAGCCCTCCGCCAGCTCGGCCGCTTCGACGAAGCGAGCGAAGCCCTCTACGGCCTGTGCAGCGACTACGCTCTGGCGCGCGACAAGATCGCCGAGAGGATCGCGGAAAAGTCGCGCGATCTCGCGGTGCTCTTTGGAGATGCAGACAGCCCCGCCGCCGAAACCGGAGAACCAACATGAGCGACTACG
Organism: Chthoniobacteraceae bacterium; assembly: GCA_031425095.1. Classification (GTDB taxonomy): domain Bacteria; phylum Verrucomicrobiota; class Verrucomicrobiia; order Chthoniobacterales; family Chthoniobacteraceae; genus JANNXQ01. The sequence goes on along the minus strand of JANPIS010000378.1, from coordinate 1,617 downwards.
TGAATCTCACGCGCGACATCAGCGCCACCCAGATCCCCAACGGCACCGCGGTCGCGCTGCCAGCGGGCACCGGCGTGATGGTGACCCAGGCGCTGGGTGGCAGCTTCACCGTGCATGTCACCAGTCAATCCGGCCTTTTCCGCATCGCAGGCAGCGACGCCGACGCGCTCGGACTGGAAGTCGTCACCAAGGCGGCGGAAGAAGGTCCGTTCGAGGCGGAGAAAGTGTGGGCGCAGCTCCGCGAGTGTTTCGACCCCGAAATCCCGGTGAACATCGTGGACCTCGGCCTCATCTACAGCGTCGATTTCGCCGACGACGAGAGTGGCAAAGGCCGGCGCGTGAGTGTGAAAATGACGCTCACTGCACCCGGTTGCGGCATGGGTCCGACGATCGCCCGCGACGCCGAACAGCGCATCCTCACCGTGCCCGGCGTGGCCAGTGCCGCCGTCGAAGTGGTGTGGGATCCGCCGTGGAGCCCTGCCCTGATCTCGCCCGCGAGCAAGGAACAGCTCGGGATGGAGTGAGGGCGGAGGAGCGCGAATGGTGACTGGTGATTGGTGGATGGTGGTCCTATCCACAGCTCACCAGTCACCATTCACAGCATGATCATTCACACCGCCTTCGTCCTCGGCGCCGGCCTTGGCACGCGGCTGAAGTCGCTCACTTCCCGCCGGCCGAAGCCGCTCATCCCGGTCGTCAATCGCCCGCTCATCACCTACGCCTTCGATCACTTGCTCGGTGCGGGCGTGGAGCGATTCCTGGTGAATACGCACTGGCGGGCGGAGGCCTACGGCGCGGCCTTTCCCGATAAGACGTATCGCGACACACCGATCACCTTCGTCCACGAGTTACCGCAAGTGCTCGAGACCGCAGGCGGAATCAAAAATGCAGCCGAGCATCTGAGCGGCGGCCCGTTCTGGGTCTATAACGGCGACATCCTCAGCACGCTCCCGCTCGAGCCCGCGCTGCGCGCGCACTTCGAGTCCGGGAATGAAGTGACGCTCGTGCTGCGCTCCAGCGGCGGGACGTTGAACGTGGCCTTCGAGCACGGGCGCGTCGTGGATCTTCGGAACACATTTGGTCTCGGTGGCGGGTTCCTTTTCACCGGCATCTGTCTCATGAACCCGGAATTCCTCGCCCGCATCCCGGCGGATACTGTGATCAGCGTCGTGCCGATCTTCTGCGACATGATCCGCGCGGGCGTGACCGTCGGCGGCGTGGTGATCGACGACGGCCAGTGGTGGGATCTCGGCACGCGCGAGGAGTATCTCGCCGTCCACTGCGCCCTCCATCGCAGTGCAGAACAGTGGATCTCGCCGACCGCTTCGATCGCACCGACTGCCGAGATCTCCGGAGCGACGGCGATCGGCTCCGGCGTGCGCATCGGCGCCGGCGCCCGTTTGCGCGACTGCATCGTTTGGGAGAATGCGGAGATCGGAGCTGGCTCTCTATTCCAGCGGTGCATCATCACCGATGGCGGGCTGGCAAAAGGCACGCTGACCGACACGGACATCTGACGGGTGTTACGCGGACACGACGCTTGTCGCTCTCCCGCGACGACCGGTAGCTTCGCCGTATGGCCGATCACGCTACCCCCGAGCACGAGCGACTCGCTGA
>JANPIS010000377.1:0-1670 GCA_031425095.1 Chthoniobacteraceae bacterium | reverse complement strand
GAGCTTCAGAAAAGGTTGAACGAGGCCATGCAGAAGCTGTCGAATGACCACCGCGCCGTGGTCACGATGTTCGACATCCAAGGGATGCCGCACGCGGAGATTGCGAAGATCCTCGGCACATCGGAGGGCACGGTTCGGTCGCGGCTCTTCTACGCGCATCGCCAGTTGCAAAATTTTCTCACTGAATTCCATTCCAACAACTGCTGACCCGCTCCCGCTTTCCTCTGTATGCCCGAACCCGAGATCAATGTTTCCGCCCTCCTGCGTCTCAAGCGCTATGAGCAACCGCCGCCGGGATATTTCGATCGACTACTGCAGGATGTGCATCGTCGCCAGCGCGCGGAGCTTCTCCGCCGCCCGCTCTGGAAGATCGCGCTGGATCGGATGCAGACCTACTTCGGCGAGCACAGCATGGGCGGTCTTTCCTACGCTGGGGCGATGGCGGTGGTGATGGCGCTAGGCGTGGCCACGATCGGGCTGATGACGCCGGGGATGGAGAACGCCACTCCCATGGCCAAGGCGGACACCGGCGGGCTTCTGCATTCATCACCCGCCCGCAAGTTGCTCACCCTTCAACCGCAGCCCGTCTCTCTCGGCGCGCGTCAAGTGACGGCTCCACCTTCCACGCTCGGCGAACGAACGCTTCGGACCCCGCGGTATGTCATCGACGCGCGTCCTGTGAGCTATGATCCGCCGTCGAGCCTCTAGTCGTCGGCAGATCGGGATCGGGCGGGCGTCGCGCTGGCTGCGCGGATGGAAGCTGCGGCCTACCCTCGCGTGTGCGGTTGGCCTCGCGCTGACGCAGATTCCGGCGGCTGCTCAGGACCAGGGCGGTGCGCAGCTCCTCGATGCCATTCAGCATCAGGTTCTCGATATCTTTGAAAAGTGCCGCGGTGCCGTGGTGCGAGTAGAGGGCACGGACTCGGACGGGCGGCTTTTTGGTTCGGGATTCTTCATCGACCCGAATGGCACGCTCTACACTTCGTATTCCGTAGGTGGCGAGACTCACGATCTCGTGGTGATCCTTGGTGAGGCCAAATACCCGGCGCGCCGACTGATCGCGGACGCCCGCACCGGGATCGCGATCCTGAAGGTTGATACGCAGACGCCATTTTTGACCTTCGGTAGTTCGCGTGAGCTTCGCACTGCGTCGCCGGTGCTCACCATCGGCTACCCGATGGATCTCTCAATCACGCCGAGCTTCGGGATCGTGGGCGGATTCGACATTCGTTATCTCGGTCGCTTCTTCGCCACCGCCCACATTCGCGCCAATGTCCCCGTGCAACGTGGCCAGGGCGGTGCGCCGCTGCTGAATATGAAAGGCGAGGCCGTGGGGGTGCTGATCAGCAGCATCGACAATGGCAGCGCTTCCTTCGTGCTACCGATTGAGGCCGCCGAGAAAGTGCGCAGTGATTATGTGCGCTTCAACGAAGTGCGTCCGGGCTGGATCGGCATCGCCGTGCGGCCGAGCGAGCCCGGCCGTCCGGAAGCGTCGCCGCCCGTGATCGAGGCGCTCGTGGAGAACTCGCCGGGCGCCACCTCTGGTCTCCACCCCGGCGATGTGGTCGTCCAACTCGGCAAGCTCCCGATCGCCAACGAGGACGATGTGCTCGCAGCGTCTTTCTACCTGACGGCGAATGACGACGTCACCGTGGCTGTCTTGCGCGAAG
>JANPIS010000376.1:0-4042 GCA_031425095.1 Chthoniobacteraceae bacterium | reverse complement strand
AGTAAAGACGCGGCCGTCGCTGTTCGGATTCTTCTGTTTGATCCGGGCGATCTCTTTCTCGGTCAGCGCGCGGGTGGGCTTCGGTGGATTCACGTACACTTCCTGCCAAGGCACGACTTCGCCGGCCTGGAGCAGTTGCTGGAGTTGCTTCCGATATTCGTTGCGATTGGTCTGCTGCTTCCGGTCATAGCCGAACTGCTCCTGCAACGCCTTGGTCACCGAATCGTAGCTCATCAGGTCGTCCTTCACCCGGCGCGCCCCGTAGTTCACTGGCTCAAAGAAAGCCTGGAACTGCTTGAAGTCCGTCTGCGTCCACTGGTCGAACGGATGTTTGTGGCACTCCGCGCATTCGATCCGCACGCCAAGGAAGGTATGCGCGAAGGCGAGCGCTTTCTCCTGCGGCTTGCGCACATTCTGACGCTGCCAGAAGTACGGCATCGTCTCGCGCGCCGCAAAGTCCGCGCGGCCTTCGGTCTTGAAGTATCCGGCCATCTCCCGCGCAAACTCTTCGTAGGTCTGCTCCGGCTTGCTCCGTCCCGTGGCCAGGACGATGCCTGCGACGATCTGGTCGTAGGGCATGTTTTCCGCGACGCGCTTGTGGATCCAATCGTACCACTGCCGTGAAAACTTATCGTTCAACTGCAACTCACCGCCGGTATTGAGCTGGCGCGGATTGTTTCCGCTGAAATCGCAGAGCAGCGTCGTCCACCACGCGCTGTAGCCGGGTGTCTTCATGAGCGTCTCGATCTTTTTCGCGCGTTTGTCGGGAGCCTTGTCGGCGAGGAAAGCGCGGACTTCATCCGGCGTCGGCAGCGTCGCGGTGAGGTCGAGACTCACTCGCCGCAGGAACTCCGTATCGGTACAGATCGCCGATGGCACGATGCCGGCCTTGCTGAGTTTGCTGAGGACGAGTTGATCGACCTTCGTCGGCGCCGGGATTTTTGGGAATTTAGTGCCCGTGAACTCCGACGCCGGGAGCATCACGGGAATCGGATGCACGCCATTGTCGTAGAAGGCCACGATGTGGGTGTCGCCTTTCTCCTTCGACTGCACCATGCCGGTGTCGCTGACCACTGCGACGGACTCATCATTCGTGCGGAAGCGGGTGAGCTGCGTCACGTCCTCGACCGTGCCGTCTTTCCAATGCGCCATGACGCGTAGCTGGCGGCTTTCGCCCGCTTTGCCAAAGACGATCTCGCGCGGCTCGACCGCCAGGCGATCGAAGTCGCCGGTCTCGACGGTGTCGTTCTTCGCTCCACCTTGTACCCACTTGAGAAGGAGATTGTACTCCCACGAACCGTGCTTCACTCGCTCCTTGCCCTTGTGCTTTTCCACGTTCGTCGCTTTCAGGAGCACGAGGCTGTCACTCGGATGCGCGGTGTCGATGCGCAGCCCATTATCGGACTCAGCGTTGATGGCCTTGTGATCTTTGTCGAAGTCGTAGCCGAAGAGCGAAAGCTGGAAGCCACCCTGCCCGCTGAACGCCCCGTGGCATTCGCGCCCGCTGCAACCCGCTCGGCTCATTAGCGGCACGACATGCCGGCGGAAGCTGGGGTCCTCAGACTTGGCGAGGTCGGTCCAGCGAGTCGCGGCAGCGGGAAACGCGGGGAGGGGCTTTGCCGTGGAGGTCGCTCTTTTCGCCTTTTCACTCGTGAGGCCCAGCGCGAGCAGCGGTGCCACCACGATACACGCGAGCACCAGCCAGCGAGCTGCCGCCGGACGGAAAGAGAGGGGGAAACGCATATGACGCGAACTGGTGGATGAATCGCTGATCAGTGACTCGTCAACGCTGAGCAGATTCCAGTGCCAAGCTTAGGTCCAAATCGGAGAAAGCATGGCGTTTTCGAAAGATAAATTTTTCGACACAACGCCCTCGGCATGAGCCTCAACCATCCACGGCCACCACCGCGCACGAATCCCCGGAGACAGGCTTCCGCCTATCCCGTCTGCTCTTCAATGCAGCGCGTGATCGCCTCTAGGCTCACCGGCTTCGCCAGAAATGGAAATCCCCCAATGTCCGCCTTAGTCTCATTTTGCGAGACGATGGCCGTGAGGAAGATGATCGGCACGTGCGCCAAGGTCGGATCGGAGCGCATCTGCTGGCCCACGCCACCGCCGTCGATCTTCGGCATCACGATATCGAGGAAGATGATGTCCGGCTTGAACTCCCGGGCCGCCAGCCACGCCTTCGTGCCATCATTTTCCTCGCGGACTTCGTAGTTACCGGTCTTCTCGAGGGTGAGTTTCAGCAACCGGGTAAATCCGGATTCGTCGTCCACGACAAACACGCGTTTCTTGGCCATAGGGATTGGGTGCGGGAGATTGAAGGGCGGTTTCCAGATTGCGACCGTCGCAAGCCAGCTTTTCGAAAGGGATCAAAGACCGGAGTGAAAGGAATGCGAAGCGAAAACTCGGGCCTGGTCTTCGAGGAACCATTGACACGGCGAGGAGTCGCGGAATTGCGGGAAGATTCTCGCGGTTGAGGAAAAAGACGGCAGATCTACGGCTGAAGTAGGCATTTATCCTCTGGCGGAGAGTGGCACTGCCGCAATGGCACACACGCTGCTCACTCTTCTGGCCATCATGACCACCTTGATCGTCCTCTCCGCTCTCCTCGTCGCTGGCTTGATCGTGATGACCGTGGAGCTTCACAACGTGCCGGAAGGCCGCGAAGACGAGACGGGGTTCCACTACGTGTGGCGCAATTTCACCCCCGACACCCGCGACGTGGCGTGTGTCTGGGCGCCGATGACGGAAGTTTCCGCGGTCTCGAATTCCGCGAAATGGCACGCGGCGGCTTGAGGTAGCCAGAGGTCGAGGCGCGCGCTGGCCAAGGGGACGCGCCGGTCGGAAAAATCCCTTGCGAGGATTACATTCGTAATCCTATTTTGATGGCGTTTTCTCAGCTGTTCCCCATGAACCCGGCTCTACGCTTCGCTGTCGCCTTCGCGACGCTCGTCCTGCTCTCGCGAGACTCGCTCCGCGCGGCCGTGTCGCTCGTGCAAAACGGCCAGCCGCAGGCTGTCATCCTCACCCGGCCCGGGGCTCCCGGCTACGTCACGCTCGCCGCACAGGAATTCCGTGATCACATCCAGCGCATGTCCGGGGCGGTGCTCCCGATCGGCGTCGCCGGCACCGAGGCCTCTTTTCCCGGAGCGAGTTTCATCTACGTCGGCGCGAGTGCGGCGACGAGTGCGGCGGGGATCACGACCACAGGGATGGAGCTTGAGCATTACAAGCTACGGACGATCGGCACGAACGCCTATATCGTCGGCCGGGACGGTGGGGATGATGCGTGGTACGACCTCACGGATTGCCAACCGGGCACGCTCTTCGGCGTCTATCACGTGCTCGGTGACATCTTGAAGGTGCGCTGGCTCTGGCCGGGTGAGTCGGGAACTTTTGCGCCGAGCGCGGCGACGATCGCACTGCCCGATCTGAACGTGACGACCGGCCCCGCAATGGTGCAGCGGAAGTACCGCACACCGCGCATCGGCACGTATCTGAACGGTCTCGACACCTACGGCTTCGGCGTGCCCGTGCTGCCGGAGAGCGACACGCGCAAGCAGGAACTCGCCTACGAGGAGCTGCTCTGGCTCCGCCGCATGCGCATGGGCACGCGCAAGAGCCCGCAGTTCGCGCACTCCTTCACCCAGTGGTGGTCGCAGTATGGCGCGAGCAATCCGGAGTACTTCGCGGAGCTGCTGCCCGGTCGCACCCAGCCCCATCCAGCGGCCGATCGCGTGAAGCTGCACGACAGCAGCCCGGCAGTCTGGCAGAAGCGCGTGGACGTGTGGGTTGCGGCGGGCGCGGGGAATAGCGTGAACATCTGCCCGAACGACAGCCGGAGCTTTTGCGTCTGTGCCGCGTGCCGCGCGCTGGACCGACCGGCGCAGGCGCCGGAGGTCGTCTTCGATTCCAGCACCGCGCGGCTCTCGGATCGCCTCGCCCGTTTTTACACCGAGATCGCGAACCGCGTCGCGGCGATCAATCCCAACGCGCTCGTCTATGGCTACGCCTACGACGTGTATCGTTACGCGCC
>JANPIS010000375.1:0-4636 GCA_031425095.1 Chthoniobacteraceae bacterium | reverse complement strand
TCGGGAGTGAAGCCCTTCAGCTCGCTCGACGAATGGTATTTTCACATGCGCTTCCGCGAGGACGGCAAAGGCAAGCTCACCCACATCCTCAGCGCGATCGCGCCGGACAGCACGATGAGCCGGCCGGATGGACATCACTCGGGCAATCCCACGGTGCGCGCAGCGGTCGCGGCGAAGAAACCGCAGACGACCGCGTGGGCCTTTGAGCGGCCGAATGGCGGACGCGGATTTGGATTCACGGGCGGACATTTTCACGCCGGTTGGGGCATCGAGCCGCAGCGCAAGCTCGTGCTGAATGCGATCCTCTGGACTGCGAAGGTCGGAGTCCCCGCGGGCGGCGTGGAATCAAAAGTCACCGAGGAGGACCTGAAGGCGAATCTCGATCCGAAGCAGCCACGCAAGCCTAAGCCCGCACCAGCCGCCGCCGCGAAACCTGCGGACAGCGGCGATCCTCACGCGACGCCCGTCTTCACCACGGCGAAAGTGACGCGCGGCCCGGTCGCGATCAAGGCGGAGCTCAAGGGTGCGAAAGAATTGCACCTCGTGGTGAACGACGCGGGCGATGGGTTCAGAGGCGACTGGGCGGACTGGCTCGCGCCCACGCTCATCAAGGCCGACGGCACCCGCATCCCGCTCACCACGCTCGACTGGAAGACCGCGCAGCAGGGCTTCGGCGGGACCATCGCCGGGCGTAATTGCGACAAGGGCGCGATGAAGGTGAACGACGAGCGCCACGCGGACGGGATCGGCACACACGCGCCTTCGCTCATCTCCTTCGATCTGCCGGAAGGTGTCGTCGCCTTCGAGGCGCAAGGCGCGATCGACGACGGCGGATTCAATCAGAACCTTGGCTCGAGCGTCGTTTTCCAAGTCTTCACCACGAAGCCCGGCGCTGAGGTGCTCAAGGCTTCGCAGGAGAAGGCGGGCAAAGGCTCCGGCGTCACGCTCGGCTTCGCCGCGGCGAAGGAGAACATGAGCAAATTCAAAGCGGCCAACGGGCTCGACGCGAAGCTCGTGGCCGCGGAGCCGATGATTCAAAACCCGACGAACATCGACATCGATCCGCGCGGTCGCATCTGGGCGACGGAGAATGTGAACTACCGCTCGGGCTTCAAGCCGTGGGGCGTGCTGCGCGAGGAAGGCGATCGCGTCGTGATCCTCGACGACGCGAATGGCGACGGCGAAGCGGATGGCGCGAAAGTTTTCTGGCAGAGCCGCGAACTCTTCAATGCGCTCGGCATCCTCGTGCTGCCGCAGGAGCGCGGCACGCAGGTGATCGTGAGCAGCGCGCCGAATATCTGGCTGCTCACCGACACCGATGGCGACGACAAGGCGGACAAGAGCGAAATCATCGCCAAGGTGAAGGGCAATGCGGAGCACGATCACCAGATCCACGCGTTCGTCTTCGGCGCAGATGGGAAGTTCTATTTCAACTTCGGCAACGAGAGCAAAGAACTCACGGACGCCGACGGCAAGGTGCTCATCGACGCGGTCGGGAATCGCATCGTCGATGATGGCAAACCGTATCGCGAAGGCATGGTCTTCCGCTGCGACATCGTCGGCGGGAAGCTCGCGAACATCGAGACGCTCGGGTGGAACTTCCGCAACAACTACGAGGTCACCGTCGATTCCTTCGGCACCATGTGGCAGAGCGACAATGACGACGACGGCAACAAAGGCGTGCGCATCAACTACGTGATGCCATACGGCAACTATGGCTACAAAGACGAAGTCACCGGCGCGGGCTGGAAGACCCCGCGTCCGAACTTCGAGGCGAACACCTCGCTCCAGCACTGGCACCTGAACGATCCCGGCGTCGTCCCGAATCTGCTCCAGACCGGCGCCGGCTCACCCACCGGCATCCTCATCAATGAAGGTGGCGCGCTCGGACCGCAGTTTGACAATCAGCTCATCCACTGCGACGCCGGCCCGCGCACCGTCCGCGCTTATCCCGTGACCGCCGATGGCGCCGGCTACAAGGCCACGATGGTGGACATCCTCACCAGCGAAGATCCTTGGTATCGTCCGGCCGACGTCGCGATCGCGCCGGATGGTTCGCTCGTCGTCGCGGACTGGTACGACGCCGGAGTCGGCGGTCACAACATGGCGGACAAGGAGAAGGGCGAAATCCGCGGCCGCCTCTATCGCGTCGCGCCGACGGGTGGAAAGCTTACCTCAGCCGCGCCGGACTTCACGACCGCGGAAGGCTGCATCGCCGCATTGCAGTCGCCGAATCGCGCCACGATGTACGTCGCCTGGCAGAAGCTCGCGAAGATGGGCGCCAAGGCGGAGCCCGCGCTGGTGAAGCTCTGGAAGGAGAGTCCGAATCCGCGTCTGCGCGCCCGCGCCCTCGCGCTGCTCGCGGAATTGCCCGGTCGCGCGACCGCCCACCTGAAGACCGCGCTCACCGACGCGAATAGCGACCTGCGCATCGCAGCGATCCGCCTCATCGCGACGAAAGCCAAGGCCCGCGAGATCGCGATCGAGGACTTTGAAAACGACACCGCGCTCGCGCTCAAGGTCGTCAACGATCCCAGCCCGCAAGTCCGTCGCGAAATCGCGCTCGCCATGCACGGCCAGAAGAAGCTCGCGCCGCTCTGGACGGCGCTCGCCATGCAGCACGACGGCAAGGATCGCTGGTATCTCGAAGCACTCGGCATCGGCGCCGTCGGTTTCGAAGACGAGTACTTCGATTCCTGGCTGTCGATGGTGGGCGGAAACTGGAACACACCCGCGGGGCGCGACATCGTCTGGCGCATGCGCACGGCGAAAGCCGCGGGTCCGCTGGCGCAGCTCCTCGAAGACGCCGCGACCACGGAGAAGCAGCGCTACCTGCGTTCCTTCGACTTCCTGCCGAAATCCCCCGCGCGCACCAAGGCGCTGGTGGAACTCGCCACCGCCGGCAAGGTCGCCGACGAACTCGCTCGCGAGGCTCTCGTGCGCTTGAAGGGCACGGATCTGAACGCCGAGCCCGCCGTCGCCGCCGCGCTCAAAGGCACGCTCGACAAGGCGCGCGGGACCCCGCAGTTCGTCGAGCTCGTGCGCGACTTCGGCGCCAAGGGCCAGGGCCAGGCGCTGCTCGACACTGCTTTGAAGATCTCCGGCGACTCCGCGGCGGGCGATGCGCTGAAACTCTTCTTCGCCGAGGAGAACTGGCAGAACCTGCTCAACGAATCCCTCGCGGGAGACAAAGCCCCGGCAGTCGTCGAATTGCTCGGCATCGCCGGTGGCAATCGCGGCCTCAATCGCATCTCCGCGATCCTCACCAAGCCCGACCAAAAGCCCGAGCTCCGGCACGCCGCCATCCGCGCCCTCGCGCGCACGCAGTCCGGCGCCGAGATGCTGGTGAAGCTGGCCCAGGAAGGGAAATTCCCCGAAGAGCTGAAACTCGCCGCCTCCAGCGCGCTCGCGCTCGTGCAGTATCCGAACCTTCAGGCCGCCATCGCCCAGAGTTTCCCCGCGCCCAACGCGCTCGGCGGCCAGGCGCTCCCGCCGATCGCGGAGCTCGTGAAGCTGAAGGGCGACATCGCCAAAGGCCGCGCCGTCTACGAGCGCGCCGAAGCGAGCTGCGTCACCTGCCATCGCATCGGCGACAAGGGCGCCGACTTCGGCCCCGGCCTCGCGGAGATCGGCGGCAAGCTGCCGAAGGAAGCGCTCTACGAATCGATCATCAGCCCGAACGCCGGTGTGAGCATGGGATTCGAAGCCTGGCAGCTGACGCTCAAGGATGGCAGCGCGGCGCTCGGGATCATCCGCAGCGAGACGGCGGATGAAGTCATCGTCGCCCTGCCCGGCGGCGTCACCACCAAGGTGGCGAAAGGCCAGATTGCGAAGCGCGAGAAACTCCCCACGTCGATGATGCCGAGCGGCCTGAATCAGGCCCTGAGCAAGGACGACCTCGTGAACCTCGTCGAGTACCTCGCGTCGCTGAAGAAGTCGTAGTTGCGGCGTCTCGCCGCAAGAAGTGCCGGCGGCGTCTCGCCGCCTAAAGTGCGCCGAGCGGCGAGGACGCCGCGGAAACAACCTGCGACGGGGACTTCGCAGCTACGCGCGCAGGAAAAAATTCCGCTGCTTCTCGGAGATCGGTTTGCCGAGCTTCTCGAGGACCATGAGCATGTCCTCCCAGACCTTGCGCTTTTCGCCGAGCGATTGATTCCGCAGCAGGTATGCCGGGTGATACGTGGCCATGAGCGGCGTGCCCCGGAAGTCGTGCCAGCGGCCGCGCAGCCGGGCCATCGGCGCGGTCTCGCCGAGCAGGCCTTCCATCGCCGTGGCCCCGAGCGCGACCAGCACGCGCGGCTGGATGATGTCGATCTGCTGGAGGAGATACGGTTTGCACGTCTCCATCTCCGTGGCCTTGGGTTTGCGATTGCCGGGCATCCCGGGCGGCATGTCCGGACGGCACTTGAGGACGTTGGCGATGTACACATCGGTACGACTCACGCCCATGGTCTCGATGATCTTCGTGAGGAGCTGACCGGCTTTCCCAACGAAGGGCTCGCCTTGGAGGTCTTCATCTTCGCCCGGCGCTTCGCCGATGAACATGATCTCGGCCTCGGGATTGCCGACGCCGAAGACGACCTGCGTGCGGGACTTCGCCAGATGCTCGCAGCGCATGCAGGCGAGCGTCGGCCCG
>JANPIS010000374.1:0-22515 GCA_031425095.1 Chthoniobacteraceae bacterium | reverse complement strand
AGCACATCGCACAAGACGAGTGCCGTGCCGGGAAGCCATGGAATAGCTCGCAAGGTCGTGCGGTCTGGCTGCAGCGCGAAATCCCCGTAGCCCTGCGCCCAGTTCGCCGACTTGTAGCCAGGCACCGGCTCATTCTCGATGTCATCGGCGAGCAGATAGTTGCAGGCGTGGGTCTCGCCGAAGTCGGAATCCAGGAAATAATGCGCGTGAAACCGCTTGCCCACGAGCCGGCCCTGCATGTCCGCCATGCAGACCAACACGGTATCGATGGTGCCTTCGGCAACCTTTTGCTTAAAGTGATCGGTGTTCGTAGCTGCTGGTTACTTTAGGTTGTTGTCCCGCATGACTGGCGGTCCGCGGAAGGTGTTCTTTACGCCGAGTTGCCAGGAGACGGCGAGGAACATGGCGGTAATCGCGGTGACCGGCAGCGCTTTTTGATTCGGCGGCTGGATGCCGGCATAGATGAGCGCGACCACGCCCAAGATTGCGATCACGCCGATCATTTTGTAGAGAGGCCCGCCGAGGTCGAAGGGGCCCATCTTTGTCCACGTCTTCCCGTAAGCGAAGATGCCGACGATCGTCGGCATGACGTAGGAAATGTAGAGCATGATGACGCAGGCCACCGTGAGGGTCGTGTAGGCAGGTGAATAGATGGTGCAAGCCACGGCCGCCACCGATCCGAACCAAATGGCGGCGACGGGCACCCCGAACTTTGGTGACACCAGTCGTAAAAAGACAGGCAGACCGCCATCCCGCGCAAATGCGTAGATCATGCGCGACATGGAGGTCACACAGGCGAGACCGCAGAGGTAGTTCGAGACCACGATCCCGATCTTGAGCGGACCGCGCAGCCAGCTCGGGATGACCGTGTCCATCAGCCAGAAGAAGATGCTGCCGCCCTGCTTCGCGCCTTCCTCCACGCTGGGCAGTGCGATGATGAAGCTCGCGACCATGACGAACCCAAAGATACCGGAGAGATAGACTGAACGCAGAATGCCCTTCGGCACATTGGTCGCTGCTTTCACGGTCTCCTCGGAAGTGTGCGCGGAGGCATCGAAACCTGTGATCGTGTAAACCGGCCAGAGCAAGGCGAGCAGGAGCATGAACCCTCCATTGGCAGTCGCTGGCCAGACTCCGCCGCCAGCGTCACCGCTGAGGTTGGTGAAGCGGAACAGTCGCCCGAAATCGTGCGTCGGTGCGAAGATCAACATGCAAAGGGTCAGGGCGATGGAGATGGCGAAAATCACGTAGCCACTGAAGTCCGTGAGAGCACTGGTAACCCGGATTCCGAGGTGATTGAACAACGCGTGAGAACCGGTGATGAAAGTGACGCCCACGAGCTGGTGCACGACCGTCAGCTTGGTCGGATCGGCGCCGAACATCGGCAGGATCAAATTGATGAAGAGCGTATAGGCGCCCACATTCACCGCGGCCGTGACGAAGATGAGGCCGAGCAAATTGAACCAAGCCGTGGCCCAGCCCCATCCTTTTCCACCCAGGATCGACGCCCAGTGATAGAGCCCGCCCGCAGTCGGATACGCGCTTGCCACTTGTGCCATCGCCGCCGCGACGAGGAGTGCGAAAATCACTCCGATGGGCCACGCGACGCCCGCCGCCGCACCGCCGATGGCACTGGTGCCCAGTTGGAGGGAGGTGATGCCTCCGGCGAGGATGCAGATGATCGAAAAGGAGATGGCAAAGTTCGAGAAGCCACTCATCCGCCGTTTGAGTTCCTGGGTGTAGCCGAGGCTTTCCAGCAGTTTGATGTCAGCGGCGATATCCGCGCCGTCCGGATCGGTTGGTCTTCGGTTCATAGAGCGTTGCTTTTGTAAAATGACGCCTGCCCACTTCAAAGTTCCCCTGAAGATACTACATGCATCCGATCCACCGTCTCCCAAAAACTGAGCCTTGGCGCCGGTGCGGACCTGGCGGTTGGCAGACGGCGAATCTGGTCGTGCTTCGGGTGTTGAAGTATCTAGTGAAAGAAATGCTCTCTACTCATCTGCCGCTCGCGGCGCATCCATGTCGGTATCCATTGCTGGAGCGGGCGCGCGCATGAATCACTCCCGACTGCATTTTCGCCTCGAAGCGCAGGCAACCGACTCACGAGCAAGGGCGGCGACATTTCGTACGCTGCACGACGAGATTCGCACGCCACTCTTCATGCCTGTCGGCACGCAGGCCACCGTGAAGGGACAGCTCACTCAGTCGCTCGAAGACGCCGGCTCGCAGATCCTGCTCGCAAATACCTACCATCTCCTGCTGCGGCCCGGGCCGGAGGTCTTTCGGCGCACCGGCGGCATTCATGGATTCATGAGTTGGAAAAGGTCGGTGCTCACGGACTCCGGGGGCTTCCAGATCTTCTCGCTGCCGCATTCCCGGGCGATGAGCGAAGAGGGCGCCGCCTTCCAGAGCTATCTCGACGGGCGCACCATCCTGCTCAGCCCGGAGCTGAGCATCGAGACCCAGATCGCCATCGGCAGCGACATCATGATGGCGCTCGACCAGTGCATTCCCTCGACGGCGGATGAAGTGGCGGCGCGCGAAGCGCTCGGGATCACGCATCGATGGGCGGCGCGAAGTCTGGCCGCACGCGGGGATTCGCCGCAGGCGCTCTTCGGCATCGTGCAAGGCGCGCTCTTCCCAGAGCTGCGGAAGCAAAGTGCGGCCGGGTTGTGCGAGATGCCCTTCGACGGCTACGCGATCGGTGGCCTCGCAGTCGGCGAGAGCCGCAGCGAACGTCAGGACACCTGCGAACTCACCGCGCAACTCCTCCCGCACGATCGCCCGCGTTACCTCATGGGTGTCGGCACACCGCTCGACATCCTCGAGGCCGTGCATCGCGGCGTGGACATGTTCGACTGCATCATCCCCACGCAAGTCGCGCAACGCGGTGGGGCCTTCACTTCGCGCGGATTCCTCCAGCTTCGTCGCGGCGTGTACAAGTTCTCGGATCAGACGCTCGATCCCGAGTGCGGCTGCCCGACCTGCGCCCGCTACTCGCGCGCGTATCTGCATCACCTCACCAAGACCGGCGAGCACCTCGGCTGGACCCTCATCGGCCAGCACAATCTCTTCTTCTACCACCAGCTCATGCGGGAGATCCGCGCGAGCATTCTCGAGGATCGCTTCCTCGATCTGTATCGGGAAAAGCGCGCCTTCCTGCACGCGGCGGACATGGACCATCCGATCCATGTGCAGAAGCCGAAGCGCCGCCTGGCCTTTCACCTCGGCGACTACGAAGTGCACCGCGCGCCGGAAGGATTTTGCAGCATCCGCCAGATTTCTTCCGGCGAGATCATGCACTCGCGCACGCCGCCGATGGAGGAGGCGCAGCGGCTGTACGTCGAGCAGTCGCAGCTCGCGGAGCGCCTTCAGCTTTCCGCCGATGAAACGCCGGAAACCGCCGCTCCGCTGACCATCTGGGACGTTGGCCTCGGGGCCGCGACGAATGCGATGGCCGCGATCCTTTGCTACGAAGCGCAAGCGGGTGCGACGGCGGTGCGCCCAATGCGGATCGTGAGTTTTGAAAACGACCTCGATCCGCTGCGGCTCGCCTTTCGCCACAATCGCGAATTCACCTATCTGCGGCACAGCGGCACCGCCGGAATCCTCGAGCAGGGCGAGTGGCAATCCTCGCAACACGTGGGCCTGAGCTGGTCGCTCGTGCTCGGCGAGTTTCTGACGCGCATGGCCGACGCGCCCGCGGCTCCGGACCTCATCTTCTTCGACATGTTCTCGAGCAAGACCTCTGGCGATCAGTGGACGCTCGCCGCCTTTCGCCAGATCTTCCGAGCTTGCCAGGGCCGCGCGGTCGAGCTCTTCACCTACACCTGCTCGACGCCGATCCGCGCCGCGCTTTTCGTCGCCGGCTTCCACGTCGCGCGGGGCCGGAGCACGGGCGACAAAGTGGAGACGACCATCGCCCTCACGCCCCTGGCCCGCGCCACGTCCGCGCCAGGCCGGCATGAATTCCTCACGCGCGAGTGGCTCGGAAAATGGAGCCGCTCCAGCGCCAAATTCCCGGCGGATGTAAGTGCGGAGGAACAGGCGGAATTCGAGAGCGCGATCCGCGCACACCCGCAGTTGAGGGACTCGGAAGTTTCAGCGTGAAACCGAGTCCGCTGCCATGCAAAGCGCATTGGCGCGGCAATCGCCAATGAAAAGCCCGGCCGGAGTGATACTCCGGCCGGGCCAGACAGATCGCGAACGGGCTTTTAGAACGTCGTTACGACCGGAACTCCCTGCGTTGTGCCGCGAACGCTGACGCGGCTTTCCAAGACCCGGCTCTGATTGCCGCTGGCATCGGTAGCGTACACTGACACCTTGACCATCCCTGGTTGGGTCGCGGCTACTGGGAGATGTACCACGGAGAACACGCGCTTTCCGGTCGCGTCGCTCTGGGCAATATAGAGTCCGAAGTCGTCGGTGTCCTCCGTTCCTCCGGTGAGTGGCACGTTGTTTACGCGCACTTGGATCGTGACGGGTTCCACCTCGCCGGTGAGTGGCTGTGCTGCCACGTCTGCGACGGTGCCGTTGAAGCTGATGACGCCGAGTGGCGCCTCATCGGCGGCAGGTATCGCCGCCGTCAGTGTCGGCGCAGTGGTGTCCGCCTCGCCGACCATGGCGAGGGAGTGCAGTGAAACCGTGCTTAGATTGCCAGTGCGGACGGAGCCCAAAGTGCGGATCGTCGTCGTCAGGCGACCACGGCCATAGGCCGTCCGCGATCCAGTCGCGGAACCGAAGGCGATTTCCACGGGAATCTTTTCGCACGAAAACGCGACGGAAGCGTTACTCTGAGCATAGGATTCCGCATCGGGCGTCAGGATGCCGTCGGCTTCCGCCGCGGCCACGTCGGAGACAACCAGCCGCGCCGCAAGCCGGTTCAGACTCCAACCCAGCTTTACGAAACCGACTGTGCGCAGCCGCGGGGCGCCACCGGGCTTGAGCGGCGGCAATTCGTCGCGCAGATAAAAGAGCGCACTTTTCTTATTGGGATCGAACGGCTGGAGTGTCCCGTCGCGATTCCTCACTCGGGAGGCGTCGTCTCCGAGGGTGGCGGAAAATGCAAATCCCCCGATGCGCAGGCTCACGGGCATGTCTTCGTCGATCTCGGTGAACGGAAACCCGGTGAGGTTGGCCAGCAGATTGGCCGAGATCTTCTCCGGGTTCGGAGCCTTTCCAAACGCCGAGCCGCCCCCGGAACGGATCACAACTACGGACTCCGATGAATGGTTGGTGACATTGATCGTCGGCTTGAAGCCGTGCTCAGGATCGTTGGCCAGGATGTTAGCGCCCTTTGCTTCGATGAGGGCATAGGAGATCAGCGCAGTTGCGAGCGCCAACGAGCGTAGTGACCGGCCGATATTCGCGCGCTGCGGCGTCGCGAAGGACGGGGCGCGGGATTGGGATGAAGCCGGTTGGATAGAGATGCATGGATACGGTTTTGTTTTCATTTTGTTTTGCTTGGTGGTTGATGGTGATTTTCGCGATCGGATGACCGCGTATTCAGGTCTTGGCGGCAAAAACGGCTTTCTTACGCCGCGTGGTCCGAAGTCGCCTCAATCCGAACGAGTGAAGAGGAAGGTCACGCCGCCGGCGTCGATAAGGTCGCCATTACGCAGATCCCGCGTGCCAATCCGCTCCGGGATGCCACGGATCATTGTGCCATTGAAAGATCCCGCATCTCGCAGGATGTACCGGCTGCCCACTCGGCGAATCTCGAAATGGCGCCGGCTCATCTCCCACTGCGTGGAAAAGCTCAGGTCGCACGTCGCATCGCGGCCGATCGAGAGCCGCTCGCCGATGAGTCGGACTACCGGTGGATTTGCACCGTGATGATAGAACAGCGCAGCGTCGGTCGGGAGGGTGCTGGCCGCGCCCAAAAGCTCGGAGACGACGCGTAGCCGCTCCAAAAGAAGATCCGGGTCGAAGATCTGGGTCCGGGCCTTTGCGGCGCCGTTCGGGAGACTCCGAGCGTCGCCGACAGGACCGTCCGGAAAGAACTCGCCATTCCTCGTCATCGCGCAGACCCTCCAGCACGGCTGCTGCTTTCCTTTCCGAACTCGATGGCCGCCACTTCCTGGCGCAACCGCTCGGTAATCCGGCTCCGGATCTGATACACCGCATTTTCCTTAATGCCGAATCGAGCAGCGACTTCCTCGGCCGGCCTGCCCTCCACTGCGTAAGCCGTGAAGACGGCCAGGGTCTCGGGCTTGATGTTCGGCTCGCATTGAATCCTTCGCAGCGCTTCTTCCGCCACGACCTGCATCCACACTCGGTCCAGTTCCGCGGCGGCGTCGCGATCCGGCGCGGCGAGGGTCATTTCCAGAGATTGGCCATCGCCTGGACCACATTCGGAGATGGAGAGAGTGCGGCGAGCCGCTTCGCGCTTCCGGGCATCGCGCACTTTTCCGGCGACGAGGGTGAGCAGCCAGTTGCGGAAGCGGCCCCGTGCACGCTCGTACTTGAAGTCCGGGAGCTTGCGCATCAGCAGAATCATCGTCTCCTGCAGCACATCACTGGCGGTCGCTTGGTCGAGCCCCTGGCGTTGGGCAAAGTTCAGAATCACCGCCCAGTATTGGCGATAAAAGCGCTCCCAATCGCAGTCGAGCGATTGCGTGGAGAGACGTTCGATAAGGCTTTCTTGAGTTTGCAGGGTAGGATTCATGGGTGGTTGTGCGGGTGGTGGAGTCGGAAAGCGTGAGCGCCGCGACGAGCCGTGCCTGGGCGCTGGTGAGGAGTGGCGGCTCGCGCCGCCACCCCCCACTGCTCGCCACTCCACCAGGTTCCTCCCCCGCTGCTGGTGGCGCCACCGTCGGCCTCCCAAAGCTGCGGCCGCTCCCGCATCGAAGCGGCAAAGTGGCTGGTGCGGTTTCGCCGACAGTGACGATTGGTGCGCACTCGGCGATTCTTACGCGTGACGTGCCGATTGATTTCCGCGCCCTCGATTTCCCAAGCCGACGTCACGGCTGCGCCGGACTGGCCTGGACCTTTTCCGTCGCCACGGTGATGTCGGCTCATATGCATGACTCCACCTCCCGTTGAAGATGCGTAACGCTCTGCGGTCGTGCCGCTGGGTCCGTCGCGAGCGCCTGCAGGGCGATCATGGCGAGCCGCTCGGGCAGAATATCCGGCGGCAAGTGCCACCCGCCCGCCGCGCGCAGCGCCCAGATACGCGGGACCGGCGGGATGACCGCGCCCGCCAGCACGTTGGCCATCACCGCGCGGGCATCGATGCCGGCAAAGGGCCGGTCGAGCGTGAGCAACTGGTAGAGGATAGCCCCGAGCGCGAAGACGTCGCTCCGTTCATCCACCGAGCCCTCGGCTCCGCGAGCCTGCTCGGGCGACATGTAGGCTGGGGTGCCTCCGATACTCCCATCGGCGACGCGCGGCGGCGGTGCGGCGTAAGCGCGTGACGCGGAGAGGTCCCGGCCTTCCCCGCGGCAAAGCCTGCGCGCCAGTCCCCAATCCGCCACATAGACCTCGCCAAACTCCCCGAGCATGATGTTCTCCGGCTTCAGGTCGAGATGCAGCACCTGGCGGTGGTGCGCATAGGCGAGGGCGTCGCACACCTTGAGAAAGATCGCCAGCAACGCCCGGAGGCGATAACGCTCGTGCGCTTCCGGATCGCGCGCCCGAAGGCGTTCCAGCACATTGCGCAAGGCGCCGCCCTCCGCGTGCTTCATCGTGTAGAAGAGCTGGTCGTGCTGATTGACCCCCAGATCGTAGATCGGAATGATATTGGGGTGCTGGAGCGAGTGCGTGATGGCCGCTTCCTCGAGGAAGCGGCGGGCTTCGTCGGGCCGCCCGCGCGGAGTCATCACCTTCATCGCGACCCGCGGAGCTTCGGGCGCCTGGCGCGCGAGGAGCACCGCCCCGGTCGTGCCCGCGCCGAGCAATTGCATCACGGAGTAGTTGCTGGTGCGCCACGGGCGCCCGCCGCCGTGGCGGCGCAAGTGGGCGAGATTCGGCGACAGCGTCGCCGCGATGTCCGCGACCGGATAGGTCGGCGGCGGCACGGTGGCGGTGGAAGAATGACGGATCGTTTTCATGGGCTCACCAACCCAGATAGGAATCCGCGGAGCCGAGTTGCCGAAAATTTCCGGCCCACCGCAGAAAGGCGCAGTCCTCGCTTCCCGCCGCGTCAGGCTCGCGGCATCCTGGGCCCGCTATGACCGAGCAACCGTTTTCCGAAGTGTTCCGCCCGGCCGCGCGCGAGGCTCTCGCCGGGATCGAGGCTCCGGTAGCGGTGTGCAGCGCGTTTGCCGCCTACCTCGAGCGCCGATTCAGCGCCGTTCTCGCTCAAGCCGTTTATCTCCGGTTCAGCGCGCACCGCATCGGGGCTCGCGCCTTTCACGGGTCCAGCGCTGGGTGTTACGCCAGTTTCGTTCGCGAGGCGGCTGACGAGGGTCTGGAGGCGCTGGTGCGCAATCTGCCGCTCGCCCGCGAGGCGCTCGCGCTCCTGCGGCAGCAAGCCCGCAGTTTCCTTCGGGACTTTACCCGCCACTTCCGAGAGGACCGCGCGGCCATCGCGAAGTTACTCGGTTGCACCGTTCCCGCGGAGATCGCGCGGGTGCAGGTCGGACTTTCCGATCCTCACCACGGCGGACGCACGGTCGTGCAGATCACCTTGGCCGACAGCCGGCAGCTCTACTACAAGCCGCGCTCGCTTGCCGTCGATGTGGAGTGGGCCTCGGGTGTGGCGGAGATCGGCCGTCATCTGCCGCTCTCGCTCCGCGCCGCCGCTGTCGCCGATTGTCGCGATCACGGGTGGGCCGAGGCCATTGTCGAGAACGTTCACATGACGCGGCGCGAGGCCGAGGCCTTTTACTGGCGCTACGGCGCGCTGCTGGGATTGGGCTGGCTGCTCGATGCGGTCGATCTTCACCGCGACAACGTGATCGTCAGCGGTGAGCACCCGGTGCTTGTGGACCTCGAATCGCTCCTGCACCCACTAGAACACGGGGAAGAACGTACGCTGGAGCGCACCGGCATTCTGCCGACCCTCGGCGCCGACCTCGACGCGAGTGCCTTCTCTGGGGCCGGGCTTCACCCCGGATTGCCCGCCAGGGTCTGGCAGGCGGTGGGGACCGACGATCCGTACTGGTCGTGGCGCTCCACTCCGATCAGCGACGAGAAATGCCTCCCGCGCGTGGATGGCTCACGCCTACTACCCCACGCAGCAGCGCGGGAGATCCAGGACGGTTTCGCCAGGTTAGTAAAGGAGGCACGCGAGGTCGGCCCCTGGTTTGAGCAATGGCGATGGAGACTGAGCGCCACGCCGCGCCGACACATCATCCGTCCGACGGAACTGTACACGAGGCTGCTCGTCGAGCTGACCCATCCGCGCTACCTGCAGACGCGAGAGTTCACCTCTGCTGCCCTCATCGCCTGGCAGAAACAGGAGGAGTTTAACGAGACAACGTTGGCGGAAGAACGCGCGCAAATCACCGCTTGGGACATCCCTGCTCTGATGGCGCCGTCGCGCCCCGGGGCAGAGTGCCCCTTGGGAGAAGCCGCCGCGCGCCGTGCGGAACTGGCGCTCGCTCTAAAGCGGCAGCCGCAAACCGGACTCGAGATGGCGTAGTCGCGGAGTACTCACTGCCAAACCGCGGCGCCTCGTGTGGTACTATTGCGACAGACTAGGATCGCATTCAATCCAGGCGCAAGCCGCGCGATGTCGATGACGACGAGCTTTCGCGCGAGGTCGATCCGGTAGGGAACCGGTGTGCGGAGGATTTCCGGCTCTCGCTCAATGAACTCATCGAAGAGAAAATGCCTTTGATCCCAATCGTCCGGTTTGTCGATACGCTCGAGGACCTCGGCTTTGGCCAGCTCGGGGTCCCGCAAGCGGTCGCGGAACTCGCTTTCGCTGGCAGCCTTTTCGAGCATGTCGGTGATCACAATCGTCAGGTTTTCAGAACTCCAGGAACGTTTGGCTGGCATAAGGTGTGGGGCGGCTACGGATTCGCTGACTGCTTGATCCGGGCTCTCATCTCTTTGAGGTGCTGTTCGCCGACCTCGCAAATTTGCCCGAACTCACCCTCCCTTCGCAAAGCCTCGAATCTTCTGTCAAGCGCCATCATCCGGCAAATCCACGCTCCGGTCTGAACCGCGACTCGGAGATTGCGGAACGCCTCCTCAGTTCGCCCGAGCTGCGCCAAATTCGCCGCGGCCTCGAAGAGCAGATCCCAATCTCCTGGCCCCGTGGCCAGACGCTGCTCATCAATAGCCAGCGCTTCCTCGACCTGCGAGCGCCACTCGGGATCGCCGCGCTGCCGGGCGAGGCAGCCGAGCGCGGAGAGAGCGCGGACGCCGGCGTAGGCGGCGAAACCGCCATCGGGATCTACCGCGAGCTTGCGATAGAGCTTTTCTGCCTCCCCGACGTCTCCGACGTGAAACTCGAACGCGGCACGGGTCTGCGTCACCAAGGCGTCGTCGGCGAACTGCCCGCCGTGCAAGGCACGGACCTGGGTGAGCGCTTCCGTCACCTTTCCCTCGAGGAGATTGAGGTGGGCGAGGGCCAGCGGTGCATCGCGGAGGCCGGGCCGATACTCCGCGGCTCGACCGTAGGCGGCGCGCGCCGAATCGTAGTCTCCCAAGGCCGTGAGGTAGTCGCCGCGGGCGATCTCGTAACCTCCCGGACTCGTATCGCGCTGAGCGGCCCGGTCGATCCACATCAGAGTCCGATCTAATGCTCCCACCATGTAGAAACTCTCGGCGATGGCACTGGCCGCCTTGGCATCCCACGGGTCCAGTTCAAACGCAGTCAACGCATGCTCGCGCGCCGCGGTGGCGTTGCGGAGTTGGGCATAGACGCGAGAGAGAGTCCGTTGCGCGGTCGCTTGCAGGGGAGCAGCGGCAGCAGCGCGTTCCGCCACCGCCCGGGCCCGTGGGATCCACACCTCGCTCTGGCCGAGGGCACTGCGGATCGACATCGCATAAGCCGTCCGCGCCAGCACGTCGGGATCGTCGGGCTCGAGTTGCAATGCTTTGCCGTACGCTTCGATGGCCAGATCGACCTCCGCTGGGACGAACCGCCGGACGAGTTCGTCGCCGGCTTTTACATACTGCTCAACGGCAGCACGCGCCGGATCATCGGTCGGCTCTGGCGCGCTGCTCTCTTCGCGGCGGCTTGCCGAGCAAAAGTCACGGAGAAGCGCGCCAATTTTTTGCACCTCGTCCGCCTCCGTCCCATCGGCGAGGCGCAGCACCAGCGGAGGCGCAGCGACATCCCGCGTCGCATCGATGGCGTGCAGCACGAGCCGCTGGGACGCTTCTCGACCGCGGATCGTCGCCGTGACGAGGAAGCGCGCCTTGAGCTTTTGGCTGAACGGGAAGAGGTGGCTGCCACGCGGCAGTGGATCGGGCGCGGTCGGTACGCTCACCACACTGACGCCTTCGACCGCTCCGGCGACCGCCTGGCAGAGGCGGGCAACCCGCCGAGCCTGGGGGCTGTCGGTCGTCAGCGTCTCCAGATCTTCGACCGGAAACAGGCAGACGGTGCGGTCATACGCCGTCGCGTGGTTGAGTCGCTCCAGATTCCGCTGCCGAAAATGGTTGAGGGTCACTCCGGTGATGGCGAGGAGGACGCAGAGCAGGGTCACGCCGATGATCGCCGAGTGTCGGCGGGCAAACTTCCAGGCGCGGACGACCCGAGGCGTGGGCCGGGCCAGGATCGTTTCGCCGCGCAGCCAGCGCTCGAGGTCTTCGGCCAAAGCCGCCGCGGACTGGTAGCGCAGCGACGGCTCCATCTCGAGGCTGCGCGCGCAAATGATCTCCAGATCGCGAGGGGCTTTGGGCGCCACGCTGCGCAACGCGGGCGCGGGTCGTCGCGCGGCCTCGCGCATCGCCGACAGGCTGGCTTCGGCAGGAATGGGCAGCCGGTCGGCGAGCAACTCGAAGAGTATCACGCCGAGGCTGTAGATGTCCGAGGTGGCCTGTAGCACCTCGGGCCGGCCATCGACGTATTCCGGCGGCAGATAACCGGGCGTGCCGAAGACCATGATCGTCCGGCTGAGATCGCTAGCTTCGTGGAGCCAGGCCGCCAGGCCAAAGTCGCTGACCATTGGCTCATCCTGCGCGTCGAAAAGGATATTGCCGGGCTTGAGATCGCGGTGCAGCACGCCGTACTCGTGCGCGTGCTGCACGCCCCGCGCGATTTTGGCCACGAGACCCGCCACCTCCCGGCAGCGACCGGCGAGCGCCCCACGTCGCTCGACGAGCGAACCGCCGCGAGCCAGCTTCATCGTGAAAAATGGGACCCCATCCTGCTCCTCGTTCACCTCGTAGATCGGCAGTACATGAGGATGGTCGAGCGTCGCCGCAGCCGCGGCCTCGCGACGAAAGCGCGCGAGCAACTCCGGTCGGTGGGCCAGATGACTTTGGAGAATCTTCATGGCCACGCTGCGACCGGTTCGGATTTCGCGTGCTCGATAAATAACACCCATCCCGCCACGTCCGATCTCTTCAAGGAGTTCGCAACTGCCGATTCGTGACGGCTCGGCAGCGCTGCCGATCTCACCCTCCAGACCCGGCGCTCCCGACGCATCGGCACATCCTAGAAGGCAGTGGAAACAGAGCCCGGTGCCTTGGTCGGGGAACTGCCCGCAGCTCGGGCAGGCATCCGGGCGCGGGGAGGCTTCTAAGCTCATAGCGCCGCTGCTCTCAACTGATCCTCGTCAAAGCGACCGCACGCGATCCCAGGATGGTCCGCAGATGCCGAATCTCATCGTCCATATCGCGCGGATCCGCGACGGTCTGCGCGACCTCGTCGCGCAAGAAACTGCCGTAGCGCGCCCGAAAATGGTGAATCATCGGCTTGAGGGTGGTGACGCCCACGCCGAGTGCCGCGGCTGCTTCGGCACAAGCTGCCGACTTTTCCCCAGCGGTGAGAAACGGACGAAGCACGGCAAAGTGGCGGGTCTTGCCGCGCGCGACGAAATCATCCTCGAGTCGCGCTAGAGCTTTCTGCACGACTAGTCCGGCCCAATCGTAGTCGAACATCTGCCCAGCGCCATCCGCAGGCCCAGCGGCCGGTGCGCGCTCGTCTTCGGAGGCCATCCAGTCCTCCAGCGAGAAGATCTCCCGACCGCCACCGCGCTTGAGCGCAGCGGCCTGGTCGGCGTGGTCGCACAACAGATGGCGCAGAGCCGAAAAAACCAACGCGCGAAATCGACCGAAACGCGCGCGCGCTTTTTGCAGAAAAGCCGCATGGGAGAAGCGCACGAAGAAGTCCTGCGCCAAATCCTGCGCATCCGCCTCCGAGTAGCCACGTGAGCAGATATAGCGGAAAACGGGCTGCCAATACATTTGGCAGAGTTGTTCGAGCGCCTGGCGCGCCTCGGCGACATTGCCCTCCTCGTTTCCGGCGGCGACGATCAGACTCCACCGCGTCGTTGGCGACAGACGCGGGGGCTTTGTTGCAGAGGAATCTGGCATCGCTCGGGAGGCGGCTAGGTGAGCACGTCGCACCGCGCGGGGCAACCACACAGACGACAGCCACAGCGCACCGGACGATGGTGCCAACGATACGCCAAGCGCCCCGGCCTCCGGGCGTCTCCACGCCCGAGCTTCCTACTTACCAGAATTTCTTCCGCAGACTCGCGTAGAAGAACCGCCCCGACGCGTCGGCGTTCTGCGGATCGTAGCCTTCCAAACCATTGAGGAAGGGCGGATCGCAGTCGCCCACGTTGAGGCAACCGATCGTCAGCCGTGCGTCGTCCAGCCAGCGCCAGCGCCGGCTCACCGATGACGACGAGTCTGCGCCCACCGCCGGCCACGTGTAAGAGCACTGCAGGTCCACCGTCGTCCAACTGCCCACCGTGCGCGGACGGCCCCGGTTGTTGGCCCGCTCATCGTCATAAGAGTCCGCATAGTTCACCGTGAAGCCGGCTTCCAAGCCCCCGCGCTGGAAGAAAAGGCTCCCCGTCATCTTGAATTCGGGAAAGCCAAACGCATCCCGGCGGTCGGACAGCCGCCCGTTTGGCTCGAGCGCCTGGTAGAAGGAGGAAATGTAGGCGAGCGACGAAGCCAGCGTCACCCTGCCCCAGCTCGTCTCGATGTGGTAGTCCAGGTCCGCATCCCAACCTTCGATGATGGTCGTGCCGAAGTTCGCGTAAGGCGTCTCGACGCGCGTAATGCGACCGCCGCTGCCCGTCGTTACATCCCCCGGGGCATTGTCATCCACCACGTCCTGCGCGCGGGGCACGCCGATCAGGTTGCGTTGCTCGATATGGAAATAATCCAGACTGATCCGCAGTCCCTTGATAAAGGGCGGCTCCACCGTCCCGCCGACAAAATACGAGTAGGAAAGCTCGGGTTGCAGGCGCGGATTCCCGCCGATGACGACACTCACCTGGTCGTCCTGGCCCGTGCTCGGATTCGTCACCGAATCGAAGGCAAAAAGCGACCCGCTGAAAAGTTGCGGAAGACTGGGCGCGCGGAAACCCTCCGAGTAAGCGCCCCGCATCATCAGGCCAGCACATGGCTTCCACTCGAGAGTGAACCTGGGCTTCGCGGTCTGACCAAAGTCGCTGTAGTCGTCGATCCGCTCGGCAATCGTGAGCTCTAACGCGCGCACCAGGGGAAGATCGAAGCCCGGCCCGGCGATGGGAATGCTCGTCTCGAAGTAGAGCGAGCGCACATCCCGACTGCCCTCGGAATCGATGCTGCCGTAGGAAGCCACCGACCCAGCCGGAACGCTGAAGCGCTGCCGATGAAACTCCTCGCGATACTCACCGCCCCAGGCCAGCCGCACCGGACCCGCCGGGAGATCGAAGAGCTCGCCACGCGCTTTGAGATCGAAACTATACAAATAGGACAGACCGTCGGTGCGCGGTTGGATGACCAGCCGCTTCAGAGTTTCATCGTCGTTGATGCCTTTGCCGTCGCCGAAAACATTTAGCGCTGTATCCGGGTCCGGATCGTTGAGCGCCTCGCGGAGCCTCGGCACCGAGAGATATCCAGCGGTCGTCTGATCGACCGCATTGCTCTCGCTGTAGAGAAAGGTCATCTCCGCCTCCCAATTCTGCGGTAGCTCCCGCACACGAATGCCGGCCAAGTAGCGGTAAGCATCGAGCTCGATCGTATTGCGTCGGAGTCCCGTCTCGACGGACCTCCACAGAAATCCGACGTCTTCACCGAATGGGTTGAACGGGTTGGTCGCAGGCACCACGAGCCCGTCGCCGTCGCTATCGACACGAGCCGGCCCGACGCGGGTCTTGGACTGCACGGCCTGATAAGAAAGCTCACCGAAAAACTCCACGTGCGGCGCGATGTCGTAACGGAAGGTTAGCAGCCCGCCCCAGCGCTCCGTTTCGGCGATCAATTCGCTGTCACGATTCGCATCGTAGCGGTTACGCAGGCTGCCATCCGCAAGCTCGCCCGGAAGAAAGTCGTTCGCGGCGAGCCTGCCGTCGCTGCCAAGCGGCACCGCGAGAATATCGTTGGCGGTAAAGATGGTGCCGGGGTTGGCGAAGTCGCTGCGAAAGTCCAAGCCTCCCTGCCGGCGGTGATCGGCACTGGCCGAAAACCCCCGGTCCACCGACGCGAGTGGGTTGCGGTGATAGTAATGGCCGGTGAGGAAAATATGCAGCGGCCCAGAATCCAGACCCGCAGAAAAGGATTGGCGGAACTCTCCAGCATCGCTGCGGTGCGTATTGCCGTAATACGTCTCCGTTTCAAAACCGCGGTAACTGTCTTTGAGGATAACGTTGATCACCCCCGCGATCGCGTCGGAACCATAAATCGCCGACGCGCCTTCCCGCAGCACTTCGATCCTCTCGACTGCGGAGAGTGGAATGCTGTTGAGATCCACAAAGGTGTCCGTTCCACCCTCGGCGAAGGCAAACGGCGCCACCCGTCGCCCATTGAGCAGCACGAGAGTCGAGGACACTCCCAACCCGCGCAACGATGCGCCCGCCGTTCCCGGCGAAAAGGAAAGACCCGTGCCGACGTTCTCATTCGTGCCGAGTGTATTCTCCGGCAATCGCGAGAGGAGACCGTTCAGTGTCTGCGCACCGCTGCGCTCGATCTTCTCGCGATCGAGCACGACGACGGCCGGCGAGCGCGTCCGTTCCCGGCGTTGGAGGTTGGAGCCCGTGACGATGACGGGATCGAGTTGCGCGATTCCATCCAGATTTTCTTCCGATTCGCCGCGATTGGGCAGCGCGAGACTGGCCGTAACCATCGCGACGGTGAGCGAGTGATGCATTTTCATCGGGCGGGATCTTGAAGTTCCTCTCTACACAGGCGGGGGAAGCCGTGCTGCGAATCCGGCACGGCAACCCCCTCGATGATTTCTTTCTCATCCTCCCCGGTCCGCGGAGGCAAGCAATAAATTGCTCGACTCCCACTACGGGCTCGCTACGAAACGGCGGAAATGAAGACGCATTGTGATCGTTCTGGCGGACCAGTCGACGGCACCGCACGAGTCGCGCAACACCCCATTGAATCCCGGTCGCGAATGACGCTGCCTCTGCTCCTGGCTCTGGTCTTCAGCGGATGCGTGGCGCGCGAGGTGCGCTGGCATGCCACGAGCCTCCGGGAAAACGCGCTCGCCTATTACGAGGACCAGATCATGGACAACTTGATCCGCGCTCGCAATGGCCAGCTATTTGTCCACGTCAATCTGGGGACGATCAACGCAATCGTCCGGGACGGCTTTGGCGCGAACTTCGGAGGCGGCAGAACCCTTTTTGACAACACGACTTCCGCGGTGACGTCAAAGCCATTTAGCTTCCTCCTGAATCCCTCGCGGGGGAGCGAAGTGCAGTTGAGCGCGAGCACCCTGATCGAGGAAGAAGACGCATATGCCTCGTACATCCGCTTCCTCAATCTGCGAAGCTCACAGCAGCGGCTCAAGGATGCAGAGAGGGAGCGAATTCGCTACGACGAGATCGTCTCGCTCGTGGTGAAGGATGAAGGCGTTGCTCTCTCCGATGTTGATTGCATCCCGGGCACGCTTAAGAGAGGGAACGATGGCCGCTACTACTACATTCCGACCCGCTTCAAAGCCGCCTATCAGGAGTTGTGCCTCGGGGTCTTGCAGAGTTTACCCAAGTCGCCCGCCGAAACGGCCGCCAATGAGGCAAAGAGCGCGGGACGCAACGTACCGACTGTCGATGACTTGAAGAAGGAGTTGAGGCGGGAGGCGGAGAAGACGCGCAATGAGCTCCGCCTTCAGCTCAATCGCTGAAGGTTCACGGCGCGCGAATGCCAAACCAATCGCTGTCGAATGCCGGCGCGCAGAGCTGGAGTTCGGACTTCGATGGGTTATCGGTGCGTTCGACTGATCGCCATTTCCACGCTCCTTGCCTGCTCGACCGCGCGACGGGCACGCACATCGAGGAGCAGCCGCACTTCGAGCGCGCTATCCGAACGCACTCGCAGTTCGCGAGCGCATCACGCATGCGCGACGCTAAAAGTGTTCGGCGGTGTTTGCTTTCAACACGCGCATCACATTTCCGCCAAGCACCTGGCGGATCGTGTCGTCGGAGTGGCCGCGCATGACCAGGCCGAGGGTGAAGATCGGCCAGTTTGACCAGGCGATGCTCTGCTCCGCTTCCGGCGTCGTCTGGAAGTCGTCTTTCGGCCACAGATGTTCCCAGCGGTCGCCGGCGCTGCTCAGCGGTGATGCGCCGCTCGCGCGTTTCTGAATTTTGAGGCGCTCCTCCTTTTCAAAGCGCGAGACGTAGGCGGTATCGACGCCGATCGCGGCATGGCGCGGGCCGAACTTTTTGATCAGGTGATCGAGGTGATCGAGCAGGCTAGTGAGGTCGCCCTTGCCGCCGAGGAAACGCGGGATACCGCACATCCCGACGAGGCCGTCGGTGTCGCAGATCGCTTTGATCACGTCGTCCGGCTTGCCGCGGAAGTGCCGGTAAACGTCCGCACACGTGGTGTGGCTCGCGACCATGGGTTTCGCGGACGCCTTCGCGGCATCGCCCGCCGTCTGCCAGCCGCTGTGTGCGACATCGACGATCACTCCCGCGCGGTTCATCTCCGCGACGACCGCTTTGCCGAAGTCGCTCAGGCCGCCGTCGTGCGGTTCGCCAGCACCATCGCCGATCGGATTTCGGCGATTGTAGGTGAGATGCATCATGCGGATGCCGAGACTGTGAAAGATGCGGATGAGGCGCATTTCGTCGCGCACGCTTTCCCACTGCTGCGGGAGCGGCACGCCATTGCCGGTGAAGCAGAGCGCGACCTTGCCGGCTTTCTTTACGGCGAGCACTTCCTCGGCGGTGACGACTTTGGTGAGTTCGGGCCGGAGCAGGTCAGTGGCTTTGGTGAAGTTGGCGAGACGCTTAAGCAGGCGCAGCGGATCGTTCCCTTCCTCGCCGGCGTTTTGGAAGATGCAGGTCACGCCCGCGGCATGGAAGGCGTCTAAGAATTCCTTCCGTTCGCGCGCGTCGATCGCATTGCGGCTCATCGACATCTCTTCGCGCAGCTCGCTGAGTTCGCCGGAGGAGGCGCCCGCTTCGACGGCAGCATTGATGCGCGCGGAATCCACAGCGCAGCGCGGCGCAAAGCCATAGGCCTCGAAGACCGTGGAGCCTAAGTGCAGTTCCCAGGCGTGCTCGAGCTGCGCGGCCGTCGGCTGCAGCAGCGTGAGGGCGATCTCGCGCGGGCGATCGATCGAATCATTTCCCGTGCGCCAGAAATCCTTGGTCGCTTGCCCGCGGACGTGGATGTGAAGGCCGCAGGCGAGGGCCGCGATTGGCAGGGACTTGAGCAGGTGTCGGCGGGAAATGAGTTGGGGTGTCATGGGGGTGAGTTTGCGTCGGGAATGAAGCAACCCGTGTCGGCGACGATTCCAAGTCGGCTGATTGAAATCGGGCGACCGAGCAGAAGCTGGGTTCCCGGTCATGCGCGTAGCTCGCGCTTCCGGTATTCGCTCGGCGGCATGCCGAAGGTTCTGCGGAACTGGCGGGCGAAATAGTTGCTGTCGTTGAAGCCCGCCTTGAAGGCGGACGAGGTCACGTCTTCCTCCGCGCGGCGCAGGAGGGTGGCGGCGCGGTTCAGTCGGAGCTTGATGAGATACGCGATCGGCGCGCTGCCGACCGCGGCCTGGAAGGCGCGCAGGAAACTGCGCTTCGACATGTGCGCGAGCTTCGCCAGGGCGTCGAGGTTGAGCGGTTCGTCGTAGTGGGCTTCGAGGTGGCTGATGGCGGTGGCGATGCGCAGCAGGGCGCGCGCGTCGGAGCCCTTGCTGCGGTTATAGCAGCGGGAGAGGAAGGCGACGATCTGCATGAAGGAGGCAGCGGCAGTGCAGGCGAAGCCGGGCGTGCGGGACTTCAACTCGGCGTCGAGTGCGTCCGCCTGGGCGACGAGGATACCGAGTTCCTTCGGCGTGAGCCGGAGGCGACTGAGGAATTGCTGCCGATGGCTGAGCGCGGGCGTGAGGGTAAAGAGCGCCTGGTAGCCAGGGAGCGTGGGGAGATCCCACAACTCCAGTCGGAGCGTTTCCGGGCGGAAGAGGAGGTTGATCAGGCGAAGATTCTCCAGGTCGCGATAGTCGTGGGCGCGCGCGCCGCCGATGACGAAGACATCGCCCGCACAGATCGGCCACGACTCCCGGCCGGTGACGTGCAAGGCGCGTCCGCCGGTCACGATCACGATCTCGCTGAACTCGTGGGTGTGCGGGCCGAAAGGCTCCTGCGGATCGCGCCGCTCGACGGCAAGCGGGAAGCCGTCGGGGTGAAACCAATCGCTGGTGCGGAGCTTGCGGAGCATTGGCGCGAAGATGCGGTTGAGCGGGGCGCACGGGCAAGAAATGAAACTCCTGCCCGGCAGCGACGCCTGGATGGGGCGTGGCGCGATCGTGCGGATCTTTGGCGCGATGGTGAAGGCGGGCGGTGCTGCGCCGGCGGATACTCGGCTCCTCCGAACCGTCCCCGGTTCCCGCACTCCCCTCTTCTGCCTCATGCCCAATCCCATCCTCGGCGTCCTCCTCCACTGGCTCGGCGGCCTGGCTTCCGGAAGCTTTTACGTGCCCTACCGTGGGGTGAAGAATTGGGCGTGGGAGACTTACTGGCTGGCGGGTGGATTCTTTAGTTGGATCATCGCGCCGTGGATGCTGGCGCTGGCCCTCACGCCGGAGCCGCTGGCGGTGCTGCGGGAGGCGCCGGCAGCGACGCTCTTCTGGTCTTACTTCTTCGGCGCGATGTGGGGCCTTGGGGGACTTACTTTCGGGCTGACCATGCGTTACCTCGGTATGTCGCTCGGCATGGCGGTCGCGCTCGGCTATTGTGCGGCCTTCGGCACGCTGGTGCCGCCGATCTTCAATGGCGAGTTCATGTCGAAGGTCGCGGGCACCACTTCCGGCATCACGATCCTCATCGGCATTGCGGTCTGCGTCGGTGGGATTGCGGTGGCGGGACTGGCGGGAGTGAACAAGGAGCGCGAGTTGCCCCAAGCGCAGAAGAAGGCGGTGATCAAGGAGTTCAATCTGCGGAAGGGTCTGCTCGTCGCGACCTTCTCCGGGATCATGAGCGCGTGCTTTTCCTACGGGCTCGCGGCGGGCGATCCGATCAAGAAGATCGCGCTGGCGCATGGCTCGGGCGCGCTCTGGCAGGGGCTGCCCGTGCTGATCGTCGTGCTGCTCGGCGGCTTCACCACAAACTGCGTCTGGTGCGTGATCCTGAACATCCGCAACCGCACGGGTTACCAATACTTCAGCAGCACCCTGCGCGCACCGGTGCCGCGCCGCGAGGAGGAAACGATCATCGAGACCGCGATCGACGCGCCGAGCGAGGAAATGGTCGAGCAACTCGGACGCCGCACCGGCAACGGACGCGTGCCGCTGCTCGGCAATTGGTGTTTCTCCGCGCTGGCCGGCGTGACTTGGTATCTCCAGTTCTTTTTCTATTCGATGGGCGAGAGCCAGATGGGCGCCTACGGCTTCTCGAGTTGGACGATGCACATGGCCAGCATCATCATCTTCAGCACGCTCTGGGGGATCTTTTTCAAGGAGTGGAAAGGATCGAGCGGACGCACGAAAAGTCTGCTCACCACCGCGCTCGCCTTGCTCATTCTTTCCACCATCATCGTCGGCTACGGCAATTTCCTCGGCGGTTCCGCCGCGCACTAATCCCATCCCATGACCACTCCCATCGAAAGCGCCTACAAACTCGCGCAAGCACGTTACTCCGCACTTGGCGTCGATCCTGAAGCCGCCCTCGCTGCGCTGGCGAAGATCCCGATCTCGCTCCACTGCTGGCAGGGCGATGATGTCGGCGGTTTTGAAAAGTCCGGCGGCGCACTCGGCGGCGGTCTCGCGGTGACCGGAAATTATCCCGGCAAGGCGCGCACCGCCGATGAGCTGCGCGGCGATTTGGAGAAGGCGCTATCGCTCATCCCTGGCAAACATCGGCTGAATCTGCACGCCTGCTACGCGGAGTTGGGCGGAAGGAAGGTCGAACGCAGCGACTACACCATCGAGCAGTTCCAGGGCTGGGTCGATTGGTGCAAGGCGCAGGGGCTCGGCATGGATTTCAATCCGTCGTATTTCGCACATCCGCTGGCGGCGGACGGGCTGACTCTCTCGCATCAGGACAAAGGCGTGCGGCAGTATTGGATCGAGCACGGCATCGCCTGCCGGCGCATCGCCGCGGAAGCGGGCCGACAGCTCGGCAGGACCGTCGTCACGAACTTCTGGATTCCCGACGGCTCCAAAGATCAACCGGCGGATCGCAAAGCTCCTCGGGAACGCCTCGCCACGGCGCTCGACGCCATCTTTGCCGAACCGATCGACGCGACGCTGAATCTCGACGCCGTGGAGTCGAAGCTCTTCGGCATCGGCAGCGAGAGTTACGTGGTTGGTTCGCATGAGTTTTACCTCGGCTACGCGATCACGCGGCAGAAGCTCTACTGCCTGGATGCCGGTCACTTTCACCCGACCGAATCGCTCGCGGACAAAATCTCTTCGGTGCTGCAATACGTCCCCGGCCTCCTGCTCCACGTCTCGCGCGGGGTGCGCTGGGACAGCGATCACGTCGTGCTCCTCGACGACCCGACGCGGGCGATCATGGAGGAAGTGGTGCGCGGCGGATTCCTGGAGCGCACCTCCATCGGGCTCGACTTCTTCGACGCCAGCATCAATCGCATCGCCGCCTGGGTCATCGGCACGCGCAACGCCCTCAAAGCCCTGCTCCTCGCGCTGCTCGAACCCACCGCAAAACTGCGCGCGGCGGAAGCGGCCGGCGACTTCACCGGGCGGCTCGCGCTGCTCGAAGAGCTGAAGTCGCTGCCCTTCGGCGCCGTCTGGGACGAGCACTGCCGCCGCGCCAATGTCCCGATCGGCACGGCATGGCTCGAGGAAGTGCGGAGCTACGAAAAAGCCGTCCTCTCCAACCGCGTATGAAAAATTTTGAACGCATTGTGCGCCGGTGGATGGCGCGCGCCGAGCGCCAAGGCGCCCATCCGCCGCAGGCCCCCCAATATGGATGGGGGCAAACGCCCACAGCAACCGCAAGGCGCACGGGGCGCGCCCACCACCACAAAAAGCGC
>JANPIS010000373.1:0-4532 GCA_031425095.1 Chthoniobacteraceae bacterium | reverse complement strand
GCCGTGCCGGTGGGCGTGATGCAGCTCCTGGGTAAAGTGCGCGTGGGAAGTGGTCTTGAGCAAATAGCCGCAAGCCCCCGCCTCCCTGGCGCGGAAGACGTCCGCCTGGAGCGCCTCGGAGCTGAGCATGATCACGCGGGCCCGGGCGTTCGCTGCGCGGATGGCGCAGAGGGCTTGAATGCCATCCATGCCCGGCAGCCGCACATCCATCAGGGTGAGATCAGGATGGTGTGTCGCATGAAGGCTCAGAGCCTCGGCGGCATTGGATGCCTGAGCGACGATCTGAAACTCCGAATAGAGCGCGAGCATGGACGCGACTCCGGCGCGGATCACGGGATGATCGTCCACGAGGAGGAGGCTAATCGGCTTGGCCATATCTATGAAAGTGGGGGGCAAAGCGGGCTTGGCAAGGGGATGTGTGCAGTGATGCGCGTGCCTTCGCCAACTTGGCTGGTGATTTGCAAGCGGCCCCCAAGTCGTTGGATGCGTTCGCGCATATTCAGCAAGCCATAGTGCGAGCCTGCGGCGGCGGTGGCCTCGGGATCGAATCCGGTGCCGTTATCTTCCGCCTCCACGGTCACGGACTCGGCTTTGAACTGGCAGCGTAAGATGATGCGCCGCGCCTTGCCGTGGCGGACGGCGTTGGTCGCGGCCTCCTGGGTGATGAGCATGAGATTGGCGACCACCTGGCCGGGCAGTTTTACGGGATCACCCAGCACTTCCACATGCATCTCGACGGGATGGCAGGCGCGGATGATGGCAGAAGTGCGTTCGAGGATGGCGGGAATGTCCATCTCCGCTTCCGTATGGCGCAGCGCATTGAGACAGTGGCGGAAGTCTTCGCGCATGGTGAGCAGCAGGCTCCGCGCAGTCTGAAGCGCGGGAGTGGCATCACGCCCCAATTCCAGGGAACCCTGGGCCGTCTCCAACTGCATGGACAATCCGGCGAGGAACTGCTGCAGCCCATCGTGCATGTCCGCGCCGATGCGATTGCGCTCGGCGACGGTGGCTTGGAAGCTGATCTCCGCCTCCTTCTGCTGAGCGATGCGACCCGCCAGTTCCACCGCCTGCCTGCGCACGCGGCGCGATAGGTCAAAGACGATGAACAAAGTCAATGTGACCAGTGCCAGCCCCGCCCATGCGGCATTGAGCAAACGCGAACGTGTCCACCACGAGGCAGCAGAGATGACCTGCACATCACTCGCATCGCGCAGCAGCAGGGAGACATCGCCATTGCCGCTGGGCTCATACGTCCTGAGCCCAGGGCTGGCTGGTTTAATGATCACGACGCCGGTCACCGCCAGCTCGCTGCCGGGCCTCCACGACTGGCCAAAAGAAGGCGGCGCGTCTTCCCAACGGACGGCGATCGGCAGACCATCGGAGCGCAGTAGCAAAGTGCGGCCGGCTAGCCCCGCATCACCAAAGGCTTCCACCAGAGTTCCCGTGAGGCGCACCAGACGGTAGTGGTAGTCGAAGACACTGCGCTGCCAGTTCTTCGTCTGCTTGCGCCGGCTCGCGTCCAGCAGCTCTTGGAGCGTGATCCGAGCGGGCTCCGGGTTTTCACTCTGCTTGAGCACGCGAAGCACGGCATTTTCCAGCCGGCAGATCGGTCGCGGAGGACTCACAAAACCCGAGGCTTCCACCACACTGCCGAGCGCGATGGGCTGCGTGCTGCGCGTCGTCACTTCCACCGCGGCGCTGCCTTCTTGCAGCACCAGCCTGCTACCCGGCTGCCAGAGCGTGACTGTGCCGATAATCCGTCGCCGGGAAAACGAGAGCCCCTGAAACTCGTATGGGCGCAGCGAAGCCAGTGACAGCAAAGGAGCGTCCCCCGCCGACCGCCCGCGGGCGAGCACCTGCACATCCTCCACACGATCCGTGACCAGGACGGCGCCGTCGATCTCGGCCCGGCTGTTATGCTGCGAGATCACCGTGCCGCTCACGGAGAGTTGCGTGTCCAGCAGCTCGGCCTCCGGCGGTAAAGCGGCGCTCGGCACGCGCAAGAAGATGGCGCCACCAGCATTGACCAGTTTCAGAAACAGAAAGTCCGGCACGGACAGTCCGCCTACTCCGGTCTCCTGTACGATCCCTCTCATCCGCACCCGCTGCACATCATGCTTGCCCGTGAGCACGGCGGGCACCGTCACGCCCACGGCCTCCGGCAGCGCACCGCCGGACTCCAGGATCTCTATCTCACGCGGTAACACCACGGGTGCGAAACCACCGCGTTCCGTCACGCCCTCCAGCCGCACGCGGTCGCCCACGGCCAGACGTTTTAGCGTGGCTTGGGCGTCCTTCGTCAACAAGCCACGCTGGCTGGCTTTGGCTACATCCACCCACATGCCGGCGCTGGCATCCTGCACCACCAGCCCCGAGTAAGGCGGGCGCGGCACCATCGTGACCACCGCCTCCAACCGCACCTCGAGTCCGCGATCCGCCTCCTCAGCCTTCAACTGGCGCACTTCAGCGCAAGTCCTGAGGGCTTTCTCACCCATTCGCCCCCCAGCTTCCTGGGATTGCAACAGCCCGCCACTGCCGAGCAGGAGCACTGCCGCACAGAAAACTGAAAAAGGTGCCAACATAGTATCAAACGGCATTTCTGAACCAGCCTCACCTCTCGTCACGGGCGCGCCACAAACAACCAGTCCTGATCGACATCGCCAGGTGCATTTCCGAGAGGGCTGGACTTGCCACCCTCTGCGGAGGTCACGGAGCCATTGGTAAGCTTGCCAACAGCGCGCGGATTAAACGATTTCACGGTGAAGCTTCCATGGGCGTCAGAGAGGTCGAGATCGGTGCTGCCGCCAGTGGGGAGCGAGATGAGACAAAGCTCTCCAGCTTTGGCGAAGCAGTATCTATCGTTGTTGTCCTTCGTGTTGCCGATCAGAGCATTGGCGCTGGTCATTTCGGCTACGGTGGCATCAACGGCGGGGACAGACCTGTAGTTGCGCGTAGCCAGCAAAGATGATCCAGAGCGCGAGCGACCAGAGCGCGATCGAGCTGCCGAGGCGGCGGAGGAATACGCGGGTTTTGTCGGTCATGCGGCGGGCGCCGGGGAGAATCGGGACCGCACCGGGGGATGGCAAGCCCTCGGAAAGGATGAAGGCGGAAGAATGAAAGATGGAAAAAGCGCGCGCAGCGCCCGATCACTTCATCCTTCCGCCTTCCGCCTTCATCCTTCCCTCAGAGCGTCGGCAGGACGATCTCCACGGTCGTGCCGGTGCCGACGGTACTTTGCAGGGATATGAAGCCCCCGTGGGCTTCCACCACACTCTTCGCGATGGCCATGCCGAGGCCGGTGCCGTGCGATTTGCCGTGCGTGACGAAGGGCTCAAAGATTTTTGCCTGCAACTCGGGCGCGATGCCGCACCCGGTGTCGCACACCGTAAAGAGCGCGCGACCTTCGGCGACGCGCAGGCCGAGGCGCAGCAGGCCGCCATTGGGCATCGCTTCCACGGAATTTTTGATCACGTTCAGCAGCACCCGCACGAAGCGCCGGACATCGACCATGATCTCGCCAGTGGGATGCAGTTCGCGGACGAGGTGCACATTTTCCGGGACGAGCCGTACGAGTTGCGTGTCGAGCTCTTCGAGCACGGCTTTCACGGGCTTGCGCTCCTGCTGAAGGCTGCTCTGGCCACGCGCAAAATCGAGGAGTTCCTGGACCATGTCCGTCATGCTCTCCACGGACTTTTCCATGATCGCAGTAAAGCTGCGGATTGAGGGATCTTCGGTGCGCCGGTCGATGAGCGAAGCACACATCTTCAGCGCGTGGATGGGATTCTTGAGGTCGTGGATGATCGAGTTCGCCATCGTGCCGACGAGGCTCAGGCGCTCGCTGCGCATGAGTTCGGTGATGAAGTGCGAATTGATCCCGCGCAGCCGCTCGACCACGGAGCGGAGGAAGTTCATGTGCAGGCTGCGCGGCGCGTTATCCAGAATGCGGGCGAAGGACGCGGCGTCGATGCGTCCGAGCACCGAGGGCTCGGCGGCAGTTGCATTCGCCGAGCGCGGCTGTCCGTCAATGAGCGACATCTCGCCGAAGAAATTTCCCGGCTGGATGAAGCCGAGCGTTTCCTGTTTCCCGCCGCGGCCCGCTTTGGAAATGCGCACGCTGCCTTCCACCACGAGGTAGAGACAATCGCCGGCGTCGCCTTCGTGGAAGATCTCGTCGTCGGCGTCGAAGCGCAGCAGATCGACGTCCGTGCCGATGTCGTTGATCAGCTCCGCCGGGATGCCGGCGAAGAGCCGGTTCTGCTGGAGCTGCGTGGCGTCGGGTGGCGTGTCGAGATGCGCGATCATGGCGGGCGATTTGAGATTAGAAAGCGGGGCGGTTGCCGAGCGGCTGAGTCACGGCGCCCTGGCCGGCGAAGGTGCCGGTCTTCGAGCCGTTGCCGCCGGAGCCGGTGTAGTTCGGATTACTCGTGTAAACATTCGCGGGCGCGCTGCCGCCGATCGTTACGGTCTTGCCGTTGTCGATGGTCACGGACTTGCCGGCGATGATCTTGGTGCCTGCGCCACCGAGCGTGACA
>JANPIS010000372.1:0-7918 GCA_031425095.1 Chthoniobacteraceae bacterium | reverse complement strand
CCCCCACCCGCTCACCCGCCGCTCCTTTCTCTCCACGCTCACCGGCGGCTTCGCCGGACTTGCGCTGGCAGACATCCTCCAACGCGACGGACTGCTCGCCGCCGTCCCCGGCGCGGTGCGCGTGTTACATCATCCGCCGCGCGCGAAACGCGTCGTGCAGCTCTTCATGGCCGGCGCGGCGAGCCATGTGGACATGTGGGATCACAAGCCGCTGCTCACGCAGAAGGACGGCCAGCCGTGGGATCCCGGGGAGCAGGTCGAGCTTTTCCAGAGCACGCCCGGCGCGTGTTTCGCGAGCCCGTGGAAATTTCAGCCGCACGGCCAGAGCGGAAAGATGCTCAGCGAAATCGTCGCACCGCTCGGCGCTGTGGTGGACGACATCGCCTTCCTCCACAACGTCGTCGGCAAGACCGGCGTCCACAGTCAGGGCACGCTGCTCCAGACCACGGGCTTTCAACTTCCCGGCTTCCCCAGCGCCGGCTCGTGGGTCTCGTATGCGCTCGGCTGTGAGACGGAGAATCTCCCCGCCTTCGTCGTGTTGCCGGATCATCGCGGCTTCGCATCGAACGGCGCGAAGAACTGGGCGAACGCCTTTCTCCCCGCGCAGCATCAGGGCACCGTCATCCGCCCCGGCAGCGCCGAACCCATCGCCGATCTCCACGCACCGAAGAGCGACTTCATCACGCCCGCCAGCGACCGCGCCGGACTCGACACGCTCGCGAAACTCAACCGACTCCACGCCACCCAGCATCCCGGCGACGACCGCCTGCTCGCCCGCGTGCGCTCTTATGAAATGGCCGCCGCGCTCCAGCTCAGCGCCACCGACGCCCTCGATGTCTCGCGAGAACCGCAACACATCAAGGATCTCTACGGCCTCGCGCCCGAAGGTCCCGCCGTCGATGACTCGACCATCAACGCGAAAGCCGAGACGGAATTCTTCGGCCGAAAATGTCTCGTCGCGCGCCGCCTGCTCGAGCGCGGCGTGCGTTTCATCCAGATCTGGAGCGGCAACGACAATGGCTTCCCGCGGCGCAACTGGGACAGCCACGAAGACGTGAAGCGCGATCACGAACCGCTCTCGCTCGGCATGGCGCGCGGCACCGCCGGCCTTATCGCCGACCTCAAGCAACGCGGCCTGCTCGACGACACGATCATCCTCTGGACCACGGAATTTGGCCGCATGCCCTGCTCGCAAGGCAGCAAAGGCCGCGATCACAATCCCTTCGTCTTCACGAACTGGCTCTGCGGCGGCGGCGTGAAAGGCGGGACCTACGGCGAGAGCGACGAGTGGGGCTTCCGCCCGCGCGACCGCAACGCGCCGACGACCGTTTATGACGTCCACGCGACGCTGCTTCACCTGCTGGGCATCGATCACGAAAAATTCACCATCCGCCACAACAGCATCGACCGGAGGCTCACCGATGTGCACGGGCACGTGATCAAGGATTTGCTTGGATGACGCAGCCTCGTGGAGATGGCCGCAATTGTCAGGTGCTCAGTGCGCATCCACAATGCCCCCATGAAACTCCTCCCTTGCCTCATCCTCATCGCACTTGCCGCCACCGCCTCGGCCGCGAAGAAGCTCAACGTCCTCTTCATCGCCTCCGACGACATGCGCCCACAGCTCGGTTGTTACGGCGATCCGACGGTGAAGTCGCCGAACCTCGACGCGCTTGCCCAGCGCGGAATGCTCTTCAAAC
The DNA here is from genome assembly GCA_031425095.1 of Chthoniobacteraceae bacterium. Lineage (GTDB taxonomy): Bacteria > Verrucomicrobiota > Verrucomicrobiia > Chthoniobacterales > Chthoniobacteraceae > JANNXQ01. Next base: position 6,218 of record JANPIS010000372.1, on the reverse strand, counting down.
GCAGCTACGTGCAACAGGCGCTTTGCTCGCCGTCGCGCATCTCAATGTTGAGCGGACGTTATCCGGCGGCGACGGGCATCTTTGAGATCGGTCGCGCGCTGCGCACGACGATGCCGGACATCACCACGCTGCCCCAGCATTTCAAGAACAACGGTTACCACACGCGCAGCCTCGGCAAGATCTACCACGTGGGCATCGACGATGACGCCTCGTGGACCATCCCCGCATGGCACAGCAAGCAGCCACGCACCAGCGCCGCGACCCAGGCGGCGGTGGCGAAGTATATCGCTGACCAGAAGGCCAAGGGTGTCGCGATTCCGCAAAAGGGACCGGGCAATCGCAACGCCGCCATCCCGGCCTTCGAGGCTGTAGAATGCGGCGATGACGATCTCCTGGATGGCGATTGCGCGGTAAATGCCATCGCCCAACTCCGCGAGCACGCGAAGAATCCCGACCAGCCATTCTTCCTCGCCGTGGGTTTTGCCAACCCGCACGTGCCGTGGATCGCGCCGAAGAAGTATTTCGATCTCTACGATCCCGCGAAGCTGCCGCTGGCGAAGAATGAGTTTCTGCCGAAAGGCTCGCCCGCTTTCGCCGCCACGTCGGGCAGCGACTTTTATGGGTATAATGACGTGCCCCAGGTGCCGGGTGATCAGTTACCGGAAGCCTACAAGCGCGCGTGTCTGCAAGGTTACTTTGCCGCGATTAGTTACGTGGACGCACAGGTCGGCCGGCTGCTCGCGGCGCTCGACGAGACGGGTCTCGCGAAGAATACCATCGTCGTCTTCTGGAGCGACCACGGCTATTACATGGGCGAGCACACTTGGTGGGGCGCGAAGCACAACAATTACGAAGGCGCCACGCGCAACTGCCTCATCATCGCCACACCCGGCCAAAGGACCGGCGGCCAGACCACCGAAGCGCTGGTGCAATCCGTGGACCTCGCGCCGACGCTCACCGAGCTGTGCGGGCTGCCCGCAGAGACCGGCTTCCAAGGCCGCAGCCTTAAGCCCGTGCTCGAAGATCCGCAGGCCAGCGTGAATAGCGCGGCGTTCAGTTGGTATCCGAAAGCTGGCTACCTCGGGCTCACTATGCGCACGGATAAGTGGCGTTACGTCGAGTGGACGAAAGCCGGCGCGCCGACTGAGCGGGAGCTTTTCAATATCGTCCACGACTTACAGAACGACCTGAACGTCGCCGCCAAGCCGGAGCATGAGAAGGTGATCGACTCGCTGAGCAAGCAGATGCGCGCAAAGTTCCCCGTGCAGGATTTCCAGGATCCCGCAGCTCTCCCCAGGAAACGGAAGTAACGCGGCACCCTACCGCCGGCCGTCGCGCGCCACGCTCGCGGCATCGCTCCAACGGATGTTTCGCCGCACGCCCACGACGTGAAAATGAGCGTCCGCATTCTGGATGAATCCCTGCCTGTCGATCGTCATCCCTTCCGCCTCAAGCCGTCTCCGCTGCACGGCGGAGAGCTCGCGATCCATCTTCGGGCTCAAGCGCGCGTCCGCACTTACCACCCGATGCCATGGCAGCCTCGCCGATTCCTCCTCCGCGAGCCGGCTCATGACGAACGCCACATGCCGCGCCATCACATTCATATGCACGGCGATGCTGCCGTACGTCGTGAACTTCCCCGCCGGGATCAGCGCCACGAGCCGGATGACTTCCGCGCGGATGCGGCCAAAGGCGACGGACTTGGGCTTCGGCATAGGCCACGGATGATGCCCGGCCCATGCGGCGAGTCACGCCGGAGCGGGTCAAAAAGGAACTCGTGAGCGTGCGTGCCGCCCCACCATGCGCCCCGCGCTGGCGCCACTCGACGACTCGAATCAGCAGATGTTTCCCAAGAGAAGCCTCCTCGACGAACCCGCAGCCGCAAGAATCTCTGGAATTTGGCTCGCGAGGGCCGCCGAGGGCTGATTCACTTTTCGCCGCTCTCTGCGGTTGGTCTCGGGTGGCTCCAGTTCGCAGTCTTTCGCATCCATGAAAACCACGCGCATCTTCCTCGTCGGCCTTGCTCTTTCGATGCTGGCGATCGGCATTTTCCATTTCCAGGTTATACAGCGCGTCGGTCCGCTGGCCGACTGTACGCCAGAACCGGGCCAGCCGACATCCTCGATGAAGGCTGAGGCGAAGGGCACCGCCGCGGCGCGCGATGAAGCGTCCGTAGCGAAGTCGGCGCGGCTCGGCGCGACGGTGCTTCCAGCCGCCGGCGCCCAGACGCCTCCGCCGGGGTGCGTCGATCTCCTGGATGAATACCCGATCATGGGGAAACATCGGACGTTTTTCCGCCGCGCGGGGGAAATGGCGATCCGGGCGCGGGCGGGAGAAACGATCGAGAAGCTCACCGCGGACGGTACGCTAGCGGGCTGCACAAAAGTGCGCGAGTGGCCGGGAGGGGTGGCGATCCTGCGCGCGCCGGAGGCGGAAGTGGCGCGGCAGCTCGCGGAGCCGGCGCGGGCGGCTGCATGGCTCGCGGAAGTGCGCGCGGGTGGCGCGGCGGCGATGGCGAATCCGGTGCTGATCGATCCGCCGTCGGGGCTCATGGTTATTCCCTTCGGCGAGATCATCGTGCGGCTGAAGGAAGGCGTGGAGGCAGCGCGGTATTTCGGGGAAGATTTTGCGCGGGCCAAGGCGCTGCCGGGGACGACGGATCAATTCGTCGTCGCGCTGAAGACGAATGATCTCGAGACGACGGTAGCGGAGATCGCGCGGCACGCGGCGCGGGCGGAGGTCGCGTGGGCGGAGCCGAATTTCATCTGCGAAGCGCGCCCGGCTTTCGTCCCGAACGATCCGCTTTACCCCGACCAGTGGCATCTCGGCGGCGATAGTTCGGGGTCCATCGGCTACAACCGCGCGGACATCTCCGCGGAGACGGCGTGGGACATCACACGCGGCGAGCCGGATGTCGTGGTCGCGGTCATCGACGACGCGTTCGATACGGCGCACGAAGATCTCGCGCCGAATCTTTTCGTGAATCCCGGCGAAATCGCGGGCAATGGGATCGACGACGACGGCAATGGCTTCATCGACGATGTGAATGGGTGGAATTTTTTCCTCAGCACGAACAACACGCAGCCGACCGGGGCGGGGAGTGCGTTTGGGACCACCCTGGTGGATCATGGCACGGCGGTCGCGGGCGTCGCGGTGGCGCGCGGCCATAATGGCATCGGCGTTTCCGGCGCGGCGCCGCGCTGCCGCCTGCTGCCGAGCAATCTCGCAAACACCTCGGCGCTCCAGGCGACGCAACTGCGCTACTGCGCGGGGTTGGTCGGCGGCAACTGGCGCGGCGCGGACGTGATCAGTATGAGTTACACGCAGGCGCCGACCGCTGCGGTGGACTCCGCCCTGGCCGATGCCGCGCGCCGGGGCCGGCAGGGTCGGGGCTGCGTGCTGCTCGCCTGCGCGGGCAATGGCGCCGGAGCGTGGATCAATGTGAGGCTGCCACTCACGGCTGGCACCCACGCTTTCGAGTGGCGCTACACGAAGGACGCCTCCGGGGCGGCGGGCCAGGATGCCGTGTGGCTCGACGATGTCGGCTTCTACGATCCCAACGGTCCTTTCACGAATGCCCAGTATGGCTTCGACGGTTTCGGCGACGGCGCGCCGGACTACACCTCGAGCGGCGCGGCCAACTGGTTTTTCTACAACGGCTCGGATCGCGCGACCGGCATTCTCGATTCCACCTCGGTGCGCAGCGGAGCGATCAGCGACAATCAATCGACCAGCCTGTTTCTCACCAAGACCCTCGCGCTTCCGGCGCAGATGCGTTTCAGGGTGTGGGTCGATAGCCAGGGCACCGGCGACACTTTCTCCTTCCGGTTGAATGGGACGCTGGTGCTGGCGATCAGCGGGCAAGTCTTGGTCGGCCAGACCGCTTTTACCTCGCATGCGTTCGGTGGCAACGGGACGGCTCAGCGCGGCGCCTCCTCCGCCGCCTACCGGATGGACCCGGGCTATCCGGCGAGTCACCCGGACGTGATCTGCGTCGGCGCGAGCAGCGACTACGACCGGCGCTCGGACTACAGCCAATACGGCGCGAAGCTGGAGATCGTCGCGCCGAGCAGCGGCGGCGATCTCGGCATCGTCACCACGGATCGCACCGGGGCCGTCGGCTACGATCCGAGTAACTACGCGAGCTTTCGCACCGATGGCGGATTTGGCGGCACGTCGTCGGCGACTCCACTCACCAGCGGCGTGGCCGCGCTCGCGCTCTCGGTGAATCCGTGGATGACGCGGATGCAAGTGCGGGCGCTCCTGCGCGGGACGTCGAACAAGATCGGCGGCGTCACTTATGACGGCAGCGGCTTCAACCCATACTATGGCTACGGCCGGGTGAATGCGGCCAGCGCAGTGCAGGCCGCGCGCGGGCCGCTGCTCTCGAGTTACACGCAGAATTTCAACGCCTTCGCGGACAACGTGGGCGAGTTCCAGGATGGCTCGAGCTTCTTTTGCGACAATCAGCGGCAGACGAATGCGACCGTCGCGGGCTGGGTGTCGTGGGCCAATGTGGGGAGCCGCGCCGCCGATGCGGGCAGCACGGCGAATGTGAACGTGAGCGTGCTGGCCACGCAGGGCGGCACGGGTGCGATCACCTTTGCCGATGCGGCGGATGGCGCCGGGCCGCGCGGCTTTTGCACCGGCTGGACGGGCGGCGCGGGGACCAAGGCGTGGCTCATCCCGGTGAATACCGCGGGCCGGCAGGCGCTCACCTTTTCCTGCCGCATGATGGGCACGGACACGCCCATCAGCTTCACCGGACCGCGCGACTTCAAGCTGCAATACAGCCTCGATGGCGCGACGTGGGCCGATGTGGCGGGCGGCACGATCGCCGCAGGCAATGGCCTCGGGACTTTTACCTCGCTCACGAATGTGGCGCTGCCGCTCGAGTGCGACGATCAGCCGGCGTTGCAACTGCGGCTGCTGATGACGAGCAACACCGACGTGCAAGGCGGCACGGTGAGCGGCGGGCAGAGCCATCTCGACGATGTGGTGATCTCCGGCGCGGCGATGTTTTCCAGCGCGAGCGTGCAGGGCGGCGCGCTGCGGCTGCACGAAAAAGGGAGCGACTACACGCAGACCGTTTACGCCCTGCCGAATCTCGGCAGCACGATCACGCACGGCTTCGAGGCCAGCTTCCGTTACCGGCTCGATACCTCCGGCGTCGCCGATCCTGGCAATGGCTTTTCCTTCAACTACGGCCCGCTGCGCGATGGCGGGAACAGCGGCGCCGTCGGCTTCGGCAAGGGGCTCAGCGTGGCCTTCCTCACCGGCGCCAGCAATGGCGGTCACTTTGCGCTGCTGGATGCGTTGCCCCTGCCGGGAGGCGCGAGCAGCATCCGACCTGCGGCCGACAATGCGTGGCACACGGTGAAAATCCGCTGGCGCGAAACCGCCGGGACGGGCGTGAACTCGCCGAGCCTCGGCACCCTGACCGTGAGCGTGGACGATGTCGCGATCCTGCGCGACGTGCCCGCGCACTTCGATCCCGAGGCCACGGACACCATCGCCTTCGCCGCTGCGACCGGCGGGCCGTTTGCCGAAGACCTCTTCCTCGACGACTTGAGCGTGCAGCCCATCGGCCCCGAGCAGTATTCGCGGAGCTACGACGGCTACCCGCTGAACCAGACCGCGCTCGCCGACGGCTCGGTGACGACCGCGAGCGTCCTCGGCAGCGTCGGCGTGGATGTGGCCGCCGGTCGCGTCGGCTACCGCCTCGCGAAAGACGGCACCTTTTTCAACCTCACCTCCTACGCCCTGCCCGTGCTCGGATCGGCCTCCACACAGGGTTTCGAGGCGACGTTCCTCTACTACATGGCCGCCGATTCGCAGCCCGCCGCAGATGGCATCGCCTTCAATTTCGGCAACCTCGCCTCGACCAACAACGGCCCCGGCGGTCTCGCCGATGGGCTCGCCGTGAGCTTCGACATCTACAGCGCGAACAACCATCGCGTGCTCGTCGATGGCGCCGTCGTCCCGGGCGGCGCGAACCCCGCGCCGCCCTTCGTGGACGGTCAGTGGCACGCCGTGAAGATCCGCTGGGAGAAAACCGCCGTCTCCGGCGGCGTGCTCTCGCTCACTGTGGATGGCGTCCCGCTCTTCGACGGCCTCGCGACCTCCGGCTTCACCGCGACACCCACCGATCGCTTCGTCTTCACCGCCTTCACCGGCGCCTTCGCCGCCGATGTGCTCATCGACGATGTCGCCGTGCG
>JANPIS010000371.1:0-3248 GCA_031425095.1 Chthoniobacteraceae bacterium | reverse complement strand
ACGTCGCCGCTATCGAGCATCTTCATGCTCAGCGAAGACCAGGCGTGCTTGTTCAGACCGTTGAGCTTTTGGGAGTGGAATTTGTTGTCGAGGATGGAGCCTTCGCTGCCGACGAGGTGGGTGTGGAAGTAGTACGGCTGGAAGCAGTCCACGACGGCGGCGGTCTTGCCGATCGCGCCATTCTTGAAGCGCAGGATCGTCGTCGCGCACGTCTTGTATTCGTAGGCGGCGAAGACGGGGTTGGCGCTTTGCGAGGCGTAGCTGGTGACTTCGACGACCTCACTGCCCATGCAGAGCAGGAGCGCGTCGAGCGCATGGCAGCCCGCCGTGAGCAGCGCGCTACCGCCGAGCTTCTTTTTCGTGTTCCAGCGGTATTGGCCATACCACGGCCCGATGCCGTGGTAGTAGTCCACCTCGCCATAGTGCAGCGCGCCCACGAGGCCGGCGTCGATGGTCGCCTTGGTGGCTTGAAATTGCGACGACCAGCGGCACTCGAAGCACACGCAGACTTTCACACCGCTCTTCTTCGCCGCCTTCTTCATCTCGACGATCTCGCTCCATTCGATGGCGAGCGGCTTCTCGACGATGATGTGTTTCCCCGCCTTGGCGGCTGCGATGAATTGGGCCGCGTGTTGGTCCGGGTAGCTGGTGATGTCGATCGCGTGGATCTCTCTGCTCGCGAGCATCGCCGCCAGGTCTGTGTAAGTCTTGATCGGCGACCCGTGCCGCGCGCTCAGGTCGGCATCGCTGAGTTTGCGCGAAGACCACACCGCGGTGACCTGGGCTTGGGCGGTGGCATTGATCGCGGCGATGTGGGCCGTGGCGGCCCAGCCGTATCCGATGACGGCGACGTTGTATTTTTTGCTCATAAGGGAGGTGGAATGTGCGCGCAGGAAATCAGCTTCGACGAGGCGCGCCAAGTCGCATCGCCGCGCGTTATTCCCGCTGCGGGGGCTGATTTCCGTAGAGCCAGCCGGTGTCATTGAAGCGGGGCGCAGGCGGGCGCTGCGGGAGCGGCATCGGAGTGAGTTGCCGCGCGAGTTCCAGGCCCACATCGCGGATCCGATCGCCCGCGGTGATTTCCAGATTGCTGTAGCTCGTGAGTCGCGTCTCGTAGCCGCCGCCAGTCTTCAGATCGAAGGCTTCGAGCGTGGGGACGTAGCCAACGATACCATTCGAGAGCTCGCACGGGAAGGTCATCGGAAAGCCACTGCCCATTTTCCACTCGAGCCCGAACTGCACGAAATACTCTGCCGGACTCGACAGGCACACCACCGGACCAATCTGAATCGCCTGGCCTTCGCATTCGACCTTCGGCCAATTCGCGATCAGCGCGTCGAGCATCAGCGTCTCCTTCGCCCACACCCAATCGGCTCCCGCGTCCTTCGGATCCTTCTGCGCGAGTTCCAGCGCGGCCTTCACTCGCTCGGGTGCTGGCTTGCGGCGCGGGATGGTCCACAGCTTCGTGCGCACATCTATCGGCACTTCGGAGACACGTGTCTGCGACATGCCGAGCAACACCTTCACCGCCTCCGCACCCACACGCCCGCCGACCCACTGCGACCACGCATCGCTCTCGGGATTGGCGTAGGGATTGAAGTTATCGACCTGCGTGACGTCGCCGCACGCGCCCTGGAGGAAGACGACCTTCGTGTCCTTGCCGTAGTAACCTTGGATGACTTTCTCCATGTAGTAGATCCAGTTCGCCGAGACCCACGGGCCGCTCGCCGTGGCGTGGCAGGAGAAATTCACGACGCACCCGACGAGCGCGCCGTCGGGATTCCACACGCCGATGACGCCTACCTCGGGATCGGTCGGGCCGGCATACGCGACCATCTCGGGATTGCCCGGCCGCGGATGGGAATAGGCGAGCCCGTTCTTCATGCGGATGCGGCGATTGAAGGCCACCTGATCTTCGCGCCCGCTGCCGAAGCTCGCGGTGAGTTCCGCGCGCCCATCGTGCGCCGCGACCACTGCGTCCACGATCGCGTCGCGCACCTTGTCGAGATACGCCGGGTTCGCGCACGACGACTTATTGTAAGCCAGATCCTTCACCAGATCGGAGGCGTGATCGTATTCACCGGGCTGCACCATCCCGATCGGCCCGGACGAATGCGAATGCGATGCGCCGATGAGGACCGCTTCACCCGGGATGCCGCAGCGCTGCGCGATCCGCTCACGCGCGGCGAGCACGAGATGTCGCGGCACGATCAGTGCATCGAGCCCCACGAGCGCGACTTTCTTCTTCCCGTCGTCGAAAACCACGGCGCGCACTTTGCACGGATCATGGATGCGCTTGGAAAAAGACTTCCCGTAGCCCCCGGGCACTTCCATCCCGACCTCGGGAGTGATGTCGCGCTCGGCAAATCCTGAGCGCAGCGCCGCGCCGGCCGTGAAGGGGGTGAGACAGAGGAGTGCGAGGAAGAAGGGACGTTTCATGGGAGGCGGCAAAACAACCCCGCGCGTCGTCCGATCTTGTGCAGCTTCTTTCTTCACTCCCGCGCCGCTTGCGATCAGCACCGACGAGGTCGGTGCCGCCTACAGCAGATGCCCCATCTTGGTCCGCTTCGTCTCGAGGTACTTCGCGTTGTGCCGATTCACCGGCGATTTGATCGGGACGACTTCCACGATCTGCAAGCCGTAGCCTTCGAGGCCGATGACCTTCTTCGGGTTGTTCGTGAGGAAGCGCATCTTGCGGACGCCCAGGTCGAAAAGGATTTGCGCGCCGAGGCCGTAGTCGCGGAGCTCCGCGGGGAAGCCGAGCTTCTCGTTCGCCTCCACGGTATCGAGGCCCTGCTCCTGGAGTTTGTAGGCGTGAATCTTTGCCGGCAGGCCGATGCCGCGACCTTCGTGCTGGCGCATGTAGAGAAGCACGCCGGCCCCGGCGGCATCGATCTGCTGCATGGCCGTTTGGAGTTGGCTGCCGCAATCGCACCGCTGCGAGCCGAAGACATCGCCGGTGAGGCATTCACTATGCACCCGGACGAGTGTGTTCTTTTTCGGCGAGATCGTGCCTTTCACCAGCGCGAGGTGATGCGTCCCGTCGATGACGGAGCGGTACATGTGCAGGTCGAACTCGCCGTAATTCGTCGGCAGCTTCACGACCTGCTCGCGCTCGATGAGCCGCTCGCTGCTCCGGCGATACGCGATGAGGTCGCGGATCGAGCACAGCTTCAGCCGGTGCTTTTTGCGAAACTTCAGCAACTCCGGCAGCCGCGCCATCGTCCCGTCGGCGTTCAGAATTTCAC
>JANPIS010000370.1:0-5664 GCA_031425095.1 Chthoniobacteraceae bacterium | reverse complement strand
GCGAGGCTGATGCCGTCGAACTTCGCTGCCTCGGGCCGCGTCAGTCCGCACAACTCAATGAAGGTCGGCAGCAGGTCCATGTGCGTGGCGAGTGCGCCGATGTCCCGCCCGCCGCTCAGTCCGCCAGCCGGCCAGCGGATGAAAAACGGCACGCGATGCCCGCCCTCGTAGTAACTGCCCTTCTTGCCTCGCATTCCGCTGTTGTTACCACGGGTCACGTTTCCCTGCTTGTCCGTCTCCACACCTGAACCGGTGCCGTTGTCGGTCATGAAGATCAGGATCGTGTCGTCGGCCACGCCAAGCGCCTGGAGCTTGTCCATCAGCCGCCCCATGTTGTCGTCGAGATTGGCGATCATGCCGTAAAAGTTCGCACTCACCACGGCGGGGTTCTCGCAATACGGCGCGGCGTCGCTTTCGGGCACAAAGAGAGGGCCGTGGGGCGCATTCGAGGCCAGATACAAAAAGAACGGACGCTCGCGATGGGTCGTGATGAACTTCATCGCCTCGTCGAACCACACGTCCGTGCAGTAGCCGGTGTGTTTCTCCGGGCGACCGTTGCGGAAGTAGGTGTCACCGAAGTAGTCGTTACCCCAGTAGTCAGGCGTCTGGCCCACGCCACCGCCGCCGTGGCTCAGGACTTCCTGGAAGCCGCGATCCTCCGGGCGGAAGGGATAGTTGTCGCCCAGATGCCATTTGCCAAAGAGAGCGGTGCGGTAGCCGCTGCCCACAAACGCATCGGCCATCGTAGGCACTCCCTCACGCAGCATGGAGAGTCCGAAGGACGTGCTCCACGCGCCCACGCGCACCGGATGGCACCCCGTCATGAGCGCGGCCCGCGTCGGTGTGCAGTTTGGCGAGACGTGGAAGTCAGTGAACCGCACACTCTCGCCGTGCAGTTTGTCGAGGTTCGGGGTTTTGATGTGTGCATTGCCATGACAGCCCAGGTCGCCGTGGCCCTGGTCGTCGGTGAGCACGAGGATGACGTTTGGCGGCTTTGGGCCAGCGACTGCTGGCAGCGCGGACAGCGGCGCGAGCAGCAGGGTGGTGAGGAGAGTAAGGGTGTGTTTCATGATGTCATTCGATCTCAGATGCAGGTTTCACGGCTTTCTTTGCGCGGGCCTTTTTGGGATCTATCGCGTGCGGATCGTAGGCCGGGTTTGGCTTCGGGTAGAGCGTCCCGGTGTCCTTGACGTAGCGGTCGATCAGCGCACTGAGTTCAGCGACTTTCGCCTTGTTTTCTCGCACTAGGTTGGTGGTCTCCCCGAGGTCGTCCTTGAGGTTGTAGAGGGCATGCACCTCGTTGACTTTTCCTTCCTTCGAAGGGGCGACGGTGCGGATGAGTTTCCAATCACCGTGATGCAAGGTGGCGACGCGGGTGGAATGCCACGCAAAATACTCCTGACGAGCCAAGGTGCCCGTGCCTAACAGGACAGGAGTAATGGAAATGCCGTCGGTGGTTTGGTTCGGATTAGGTTCGATGCGGTTGAGATCGAGCAGGGTGGGATAGTAGTCGATGCAGCCCACCACTTCATCGCTCGTCACCCCGGAGGCGATCCGTCCGGGCCAAGACACGATGAGCGGCACGCGGAGGCCGCCTTCGAAGACGCTCGCCTTTCCGCCATTCAACGGTGCGTTGTTTGTCGGCGCTTTAGTTCCAGCCCATTTCTGGTAACTGGCACCCGTGTCGAGCAGGTCGGCGCGCTTGCCGAGCACGCCGAGCGGGTCCGTGAAAACATTCCCGCCATTGTCGGAGGTGAAGATGATGAGGGTGTCTTTAGCCAGACCGAGTTCGTCGATCTTGTCGAGGATACGCCCCAGGCTTTCGTCCACGCTCTTGAGCATTGAGGCCATGACCGGGTTGCCCTGGCGGCCTGTGGGATCGGTTCGCTTCGCCATCTCGGTGGTGATCTCCTCTTTGTGGCCCCAGGGTCCGTGGACGCCAAAGTGCCAGAGATTCAGAAAGAATGGCCGCTCCTTGTTCGCGGTGATGAACTTGAGCGATTCATCCGTGAGCCGGTCGGTGATGTATTCTCCGGGAGGGCCGTCGGTGATCGTTCCATAGGTGAAGCTTTCGCCAGTGGGGCGTTGAGGTTCTTCTGCACCTGTGGCGACGCAGTAGTAGGGCGAGAAGTAGTTCGAGCTAGGCGGGCCGGGAGTGGGAGAGAAGAAGGTCACGTCGAAGCCTTGCTTGTCAGGCCAATGCGGCTCGGTCAGGCCGAGATGCCATTTGCCAAAATGACCCGTGCGATAGCCTGCGTCCCGCAAAGCCTCAGCCAGAGTGTAGTGACTGGGATCGAGGTAATTTCGACTCTCCGAGTAAATGAGCGGCTCAGTGGGGCGTCCCTTTTCAGGCAGAAAGTTGTGCCCTTGCTCCTGCGGCGGAAGATGGCCACTGGCACCGAGGATGCCGTGCCGCGAGGCGTGCTGTCCGGTGAGGATGAAGGCGCGGGTCGGCGAGCAAACGGACATCGAGTAGGCTCTGGTGAAGCGCATGCCTTGATCAGCAAGACGCTGCATGTTCGGCGTGTCGTAATACTTCGACCCGTAGGGCTGCGAGTCCATCCAACCCATGTCGTCCACGAGGAAGAAGATGATGTTAGGTTTGCGGGTGGGCTTTTCCTTCCCGGTGGCAGAGAAGGCAGTGGAAAGCAAAGCCAGCGCCACGAGCGGAGTCGTGAGGCAGCGGCGGAAGATGGATGTGACAAGTGGGATCATACGTTTGTGTTCGTTTTCCAAAAGAGATCAGCGCTGGGACAGCCGCACCGGCAGCACGGGCTGGGTCTTAAGCGTCAGCCGGACATCATCCAGGAATTGCTGGCCGAAGTCCGTGACGGCACCGCGAGGCTCTGCGGGATTGAAGACCGCGAGATGAACCAGGGCGAAATCCGCATTCGCAGACAACAACGCTTTCGTTGTCACCTCCCGCCATGAATGCGGCTTTCCACCGCTGCTATCGTGACGGGCGCTGCCTGCTGAGAGGGCCTCATGCCGAGTGCGCGGCCAATCGCTGCGAATATCATCAGGGCTACCCGAGAACACATACAGCCTGATGATGAACCGCCAAGGCTCGCCAACCACTGTGCGACCGTCAAGAAAGCGAGCAGAAAGCTCCAGTGTTGACTCCCCATCCTGTTCATGCAGTCCGAGGGACCGTAGATCGACGAGTTGATAAATGTCACACGACCCCTTGAGCGTGGGTAATTCCCCGCTGCGGACAAAGCGTAACATGCGCTTCTCATCGAGAGCCTCCACCGGGCCTGTCTGCACGATCTCGGTTTCCTCACCGCTCCAGACGCCAAATTCCGCCGGAAAGCCCGATGCCAAGCCTCCATCATGCTTTTCAAAACTGCCATCTACCAGCGCCAGCAACTGCGAAGCCGTCGCCACGGCGCGAGGCATGACATAGCCAAACACCACCGACGTGCAGAGCATCCCAAACGCAATGCCCGCCGCAGCTGCCGTGAGCGGACGCCAGGAGAGCCAGCTAGCTTTTGCTCGCAGTCGGGGCTCCTTTTGCACGAGATGGAGGACACGGCTCGCGAGGTCATCGGACGAGGTTTCATCTGGTGCGGCCGCCGAAAGGCCGAGGGCATCATGCAGGCCCAGCCAACGCGGCGAGGGCGTCTGCACGGCGCGGATCATGCCCAGCAGGCGGATTTCCTCCACGCACTCGGCGCGGAATGCGTCATCGGTTTCGAGACGCCGAATCAGACGCTGGCGCTCGGCATCGGAAACCTCCGCGCCGCCAGTCCAGGCTTGGAGAAATGTTTGAAGATCAGGATTCATGAGTGGGCCTCCTTGGTCATGCAGTCGCGCAGCAGTTGATTTGCACGGTAGTGGAGCTGGTAGATCGCAGGCACCGTGGTTTGCAGTTCCTCGGCCAGCGCGGCAGGGCGTGCGCCTTCGAGGCCGGCATGGACCACGCGGCGCAGCTTTTCCGGCAGGCGAGAGATGCAATGCAGCAACCGTTCGAGACGGCCCGATTCATGGTCGAGGGTCGCGGCTTCAAGTTCCTGCTCGGCGATGCGGGCGACCTCTGCCTGGAAGCGCTCCGTCGCGCTCGCACGGCGCTGCCGACTGCGGAAGTAGGTGAGCAGCCGGTGCCGGGCGATGCCGCGCAACCAAGCGCCAAAATCCCCGTCACGCCGAAAACCGGCCAGATCCCGCCACGCGGCGAGGAACACCTCCTGTGCCAGATCATCCGCCTCCGTGACATCGTAGATCTGCCCGGCCAGATACCCGCGCAGCATCAGCTCATGCCGCCTCACCACTTGGAGATACAAATCGGTCTCACCTCGCTCGATGCGGTCGAGCAGCGTGGTGAGATCGGCTTCATCGGCGTTCATGCAGCGTGTGGGGTGGCTTTCCAACACGATGTGCCGCCGCAGTTACCGATCTCACAAAAAAAATTTCCGCGTTGGCACTTCGCATCAGTGAACAGGGTCTCTTTGCTGATCGAACCCTGTTGAATCGGGGGTTCAGGGCTTCGCGCTTTTCAGTCCAGCCTGGGTCGCAAGGTCATCTGGAAACGCCGAGATGGGCGAGAGCAGCACGTTCCGGTAAAAGCACTCCGCGCCTTCGCATTGAATCTGGATCTGGCCGGCGGTGAGCGGCTGGTTGTTTTTGTCGAGCGCCTGAGTCAGCGCGAAGACGACGACGCCGTTCACGAGGTGGATGGCGGAGTCGCCGAGCACATAGACTTCGAGCTTGTTCCACTCGCCCAGCGGTTTGTCCGGCTCAGCACTGGCTTCGATGCGACTTGGGGTGGCTGCGAGCGGTGCGGTGGGGTCAAAGATGGCGTTCTTTTCACCCTGGCGAAAGCGGGCGTGGCCGCGGCCTCCTGCGATCCGGTAGAAGTCGCCGAGGTCGGTCTCCTGCACCTGGTATTCGAGACTGCTTTTCCAGACGTTCCAAAAGGCTCCGTGTTCCCCGTGGCAGTGGTAAAGTATGCCGCTGTCACGAATCTTCTTCAGTCGTGGCTCCCACCGCTTCTCACCCCCCTTGAAGTCGGCACTGAAGTGGTAGTCGGAGTAGTCGGCCTTGGTGGTGAGACCGCCATAGATTTCGCCACTGATGCGCAGCACCGTGGCGCTATCCTCAGTGAAGGTGGTGAAGACTTTTTTGGGGTCGTTGTCCAGGCCGAGAGGGGTGCCGGTTTTGATGTCTTTGGACTGCGGTGTGCCGGGTGGCAGTCCCGTGACGGTGGAATGAGGCACGCCCATGAAGACCTCCCATTTGGACAAGGAGGGATCGAGAAGGTCGATGGCTTTGTCTTCGGCGACTGCCGTCAGAGAAAGCATCAGAATGGGCCAGACGGCGATAGTGAAGGCGGTGTGTTTCATGATGTGATCGGGGTTACCTCACGAGGCTCTGCGTCTTGAGGAACTCGATGGAGTGCTTCATCGTGAGTTCGAGGTCCGCATCGCCGTTCCCTTTGCGGAAGAGCGAGCCGTTGAAGAAGCCGTGGTCTTTGGCCTCAAACGGCACGAGCACACACACATTGCCCGCTTCCTTCATGAGCTTGGCAAAGCGCTCCGCATTCTCGAAAGGCACCGTTTTGTCGGCGGTGCCGTGGAAGATGATCGTTGGCACGATGCCTTTCCGCACATGGTGACAGGGCGAGAGATCGGTCTGCTGCTCTGGTGTGAACTTCTTCGCGCCATA
>JANPIS010000369.1:0-3215 GCA_031425095.1 Chthoniobacteraceae bacterium | reverse complement strand
GACTGGGACACGGAAGTCTATCGCGGTGGCAATGGCTACCTTCCGCACCCGCGCCCGCGCGCGGCCTACGCGGCGATGATCGCGGAACTGGACGATCACGTCGGACGCACGCTCGCCGCGCTTGATCAGGCCGGCGTCGCGGAGCGCACTTTGGTGATTTTTTCCAGCGACAACGGCGCCACGCACGACCGTCCCGCTGAGCCGCGCTTCCACGCCGGGGGAGCCGATCCGAAGTTCTTCGAGAGCACCGCCGACCTGCGCGGCTACAAGGGCAGCGTCTATGAAGGCGGTATCCGCGTGCCGACGATCGCGCGCCTGCCGGGCCGCATCCCGGCCGGAGTCGTGAATGACACGCCGGGCTACTTCGCGGATTGGTTCCCGACCTTGTGCGACGCCGCGGGGTTCGAGAAACCCGCCGGACTCGATGGCGAGAGCCTCTGGCCGACGCTGACCAGCGGCAAAACCGCGGCCCGCACCAAGCCGATGGTGTGGGTCTTTCCCGAATACGGGGGCCAGGTCGCGGTGCGCATCGGCGACTTCAAACTCGTGCAGCAAAATCTAAAGCCGAAGCCAAGGCAACCCGTGGGGCCGTGGGAAGTGTACGATCTCTCGAAAGATCGCAGCGAAGCGCACGACCTCGCCGCCACGCGCGCCGATCTCATCCAGCAGGCCGAGGAAATCCTCCGCCGCGAAGTCGCCGACAACGCGATTTTTCCCCTGGAGATTCCCGGAGTGAACACCACCGCCCGCTGATCGCGCGTGAAACTTCCGCACCTATTATCGCTCTGCCTGCTGGCGAGCGTCGCAGCTAGCCGAGGCGGTGAATCGCCGCGTCCGAATATCCTCTTCGCCATCGCCGACGACTGGGGCGCGCACGCCGGAGCCTATGGCACAGCGTGGGTGAAGACGCCCGCCTTTGATCGCATTGCGCGCGAAGGGCTGCTCTTCAAGAATGCCTACACGCCGGTCGCGAAGTGCGCGCCGTCGCGAGCCATCGTGCTCACGGGCCGGCACGCGTGGCAGCTCGAGGAGGCGGGCAATCACATGTCTTACTTCCCGGCAAAATTTAAGAGCTGGCCGGAGGTGCTGACGGAGCAGGGCTGGCACATGGGTATCACCGGCAAGGGCTGGGGGCCGGGCATCGCGAACGATGCGCAGGGCAAGCCGCGGCAGATCACGGGCCAGGGCTTCAATAATCGCAAGGCTCCGCCACCTACGAGCGGCATGGGGAACAACGATTACGCCGCGAACTTCACCGACTTCCTCGACGCCGCGCCAAAGAACGCGCCGTGGTGCTTCTGGTATGGATCGCTGGAGCCGCATCGCGGTTACGAATTCCAATCCGGGGCGAACAAGGGCGGGAAAAAGCTCAGCGACATCGGGCGCGTGCCCGCCTTCTGGCCGGACCACGAGACGGTGCGCCACGACATCCTCGACTACGCCTTCGAGATCGAACATACCGACCGCCATCTCGGGCGCATGATCGCGGAGCTGGAGAAGCGCGGTCTGCTCGACTCGACGCTCATCATCGTCACCGCGGATCACGGCATGCCTTTTCCGCGCGGCAAAGGTTACGCTTACGAAGCCTCGAACCATGTGCCGCTCGCCATCCGCTGGCCCGGCGGGGTGAAGAATCCGGGGCGCGTGATCGAAGACTTCGTCAGCTTCATCGACGTCGCGCCGACAATCCTGGACGCCGCCGGTGTGACTGAAAAGGAGAGCGGAATGCTGGCCATCACCGGTCGGAGCTGGCGGGAGATTTGGGAGAGTGAGAAGGCCGGGCGCGTGGTGGCCGCGCGCGATCACGCGCTCATCGGCAAGGAGCGCACCGATGTGGGCCGCCCGCATGATTGGGGTTATCCGATCCGCGGGATCATCACCGCCGATTACCTCTATCTGCGGAACTACGAACCCACGCGTTGGCCCGCGGGGAATCCCGAGACGGGTTACCTCGACACCGATGCGAGCCCGACCAAGACGTTCATCCTGGAGATGGGCCGCAAGGATCGCTCCGATAAATACTGGCAGCTCAGCTTCGGCCTGCGGCCCGGCGAGGAACTCTACTATCTGACCGGCGATCCCGACTGCGTGCGCAACCTCGCAACCGATCCGATCGAGAAAGCGCGTGCCACGGCGATGGAGGCGCGCCTTACTGACTTGCTCAAGGCCCAGGGCGACCCGCGCATGTCCGGCCAGGGCCACCTCTTCGACGAATACCAGCCGACCAATGAAGCCGGATTCTACGACCGCTATCTGCGCGGCGAGAAACCCAAAGCTGGCTGGATCAATGAAACGGACATCGAGAAAGCACCTCTGGAGGGAGGGGCTCCGTGATGTCCCTGATTCCGCAACCATTTCCCATCCATGAAATCACTCCTCACCCTTTTCCACGCGCTGCTCGCGGCAGCCGCGTCGTCCTTCGCTGCGGCCAAACCCAACGTCGTCATCTTCCTCGCTGACGATGCGGGTTGGGGGGACTACAGCCGCAATGGCAACACCATGGTGCGCACGCCAAACATCGACTCGATCGCGGCAGGCGGGGTGACGCTGGAACGCTTTTACGTGTGTCCGGTGTGCGCACCGACGCGGGCGGAGTTTCTCACCGGGCGCTACCATCCGCGCACCGGGGTGTATGGCGTCTCGACGGGGCAGGAGCGGATGGACCTGGGCGAAAAGACCGTGGCCGACGCGTTCAAGGCCGCGGGGTATGCGACGGGAGCCTTTGGCAAGTGGCACAATGGAAGCCAGTGGCCGTACCACCCGATGGCCCGCGGATTCGAGGAATACTACGGGTACACCTCGGGCCACTGGGGTGAGTACTTCGATCCGCCGCTGGAGCACAATGGGAAGCCCGTGCGCGAGCAGGGTTACATCGTCGATCTTTGCACGGACAAGGCGGTGGACTTCATTGAGCGGAACAAAGCGCAGCCCTTCCTCTGCTACGTGCCCTTCACCACGCCCCACTCGCCGTGGGCGGTGCCGGACAAGTATTGGCAGCGCTTCAAAGACAAACCCATCGCGCAGACGGCCACGGTGCCGGGCCAGGAAAATGCGGACCAGACCCGCTGCGCGCTGGCGATGCTGGAGAATCAGGACGACAACGTGGGCCGCGTGCTGCGCAAGCTCGAGGAGATTGGCGCGACGGAGAACACCATCGTGCTCTACTTCTCCGACAACGGTCCGAACACCGCGCGCTGGACGGGCGGCATGAAGGG
>JANPIS010000368.1:0-7262 GCA_031425095.1 Chthoniobacteraceae bacterium | reverse complement strand
TCGCTGACCATTTCCCCGACCATCCTGCTCAGCACGCCGATCGCTTCACGCCTGCCGATGCGCTGGATCGCGATCCTGCACGGCCGCGTGCAGGCGAGCCTCGCTGCCACCAGCGGCATCCACCGCGGCGCCGACTCGCTGAAGATGCTCATGGCCGGTGCGGACATCACCATGCTCTGCTCCGTGCTGCTGCGCCGTGGCATCGGGCAGATCGCCGAGATCGAGCGCGAGATGCGCGAATGGATGGAGGCGCACGAATACGAATCCGTCGAGCAACTCAAAGGCAGCCTGAGCCAGCGCAATTGCCCGGACTCCGCCGCCTTCGAGCGCGCGCAATACATGCGCGCGCTCGCGATCGAGCGGTCGATTCAGCCAGGCGTGTGAGCGGGTGCCGCCTGTCTGCGGCACTCCGCCTACGGTCCCCGCCATACCTGGTGCGACAAAGATCGGTAAACGGAAGCGCCGTCGCACGAAAGTCTCCTGCAATTGGCGGGCATCATTAGCCAAGCCACGCGGAGCAGGACTGGGCCGGGCGCCCTTAGCATTCCACGAGCTATCCCTCGTATGAAACCCACGACCATTCCCGAGAACCCACGCCACTACTCCCCGCTGCTCGCTCTGGCGGCTGCAGCGGTTTCACTCTTGATCGGTGCTGCATCCTCCCGCGCGCAGGTGCCGGACACTTTGATCAGTTCCATCCCGGCTCCCCTCGGGAATGTCGCGAATGCCAACTTTGGCGCCAGTGTCGCGGTCGATACGACATACACGGCGGTCGGAATTCCCAACGACGACACGCGGGCGCGGAATGCGGGAAGCGTGAAGGTGTTCGAAACGGGAACAGGCACGCTGCGATTTGTCGTTCCGCACCCGGCCCCGCATCAAGATGAGGCCTTCGGCAGTGCGGTGGCCATCTCCGGCACCCGACTGGTGGTGGGCGCGCCCCAATTTGGAGTGAATTCACCGTTTAGGGAAACGGTCGGGATCGTGTATGTCTTCGACCTGGCCGGCAGCAATCCCACCGTGCCCGTGGCGACGCTCGAATACACCGGCAGATCCGGCGATGCGCGCTTCGGCACGGCGGTCGCGATCTCCGGCACGCGCGCCTTGGTGGGTGCGCCGTTCGATGACGCGCGCGGCGCAGATGCGGGTGTGGCCTACATGTTCGACCTGACTGCAAATCCGCCAGAGCTTCCGATCGGTGAAATCGCCAGTCCGAGCCCCCGCACCAACGATCGTTTTGGCTCCGCGGTGGCGCTTGCAGGGACGCTCGCGATGGTCGGCGCGCCGCAGACGGCGAACGAAGGCCGGGTCTTCGGCTTCGATCTCACCAGCGGCGTGCCCGCCGCTCCGTTCGCGAGCCTGACGAATCCCGCGCCAGCAGCGGGCGATGCCTTTGGGGCCGCGGTCGTCCTCGACGGTCGCCTCGCGCTCGTGGGCGCTCCGGGCGATGGCACTGGGGCGAGCGGCACGGGCAGCGCGTTCCTCTTTGACCTGTCGGCCTCCGCCGCGACCCCCATCGCCATTTTCCGGAATCCGGCGCCAGCAGCAGGCGACCGCTTTGGCGCGGCGGTGGCGCTGTCCGGAGGACGCCTCCTCATCGGCGCGCCGCTCGACGACGCCGGAGCGACGGATTCCGGCACCGTGTACGTTTATGTCACAACCAGCACCGTGCCGCGCGGAATCATCAACAACCCGAACCCGGCGGCTAACGATGTCTTCGGCACGTCCATCGCGATGATCGGCCAATGGGCGGTGGTGGGAGTTCCCTTGGACGACCGCATTCAGCCCGATGCTGGCGACGCATACTTCTACAAGGTCACGGACATTTCCTCGACGTCGCCGCTCGGCTGGCTGAATGACGCGACGGCCCCGGTGAACGATCGGTTCGGCAGTTCGGTGTCCATCACGTCGGGAGCCTTCTCTGATAACGACATCCGGATCGTGGTGGGCGTGCCGGGTGATGACACCGGCGCGACGGACGCCGGCGGTGCCTACGTTTATGCGGGGAGCACACCCTCCAGGCCGCAACTGACGTTCACGAATCCCAGCCCGGCCATCGGTGACTTCTTCGGTAACGCGGTGACGGCATCACGCGCGTTCATTGCGATCGGGGCGCGGGGAGATGATTCGGGAGAAGAGAACGCCGGGCTCGTGTACTCGACGGTCTTCGACAGACCACGGCAGCCGACGCTGTTTGCTCGCGCCAATCCGAATCCGGGGCGGAACGATGGCTTCGGCAATGCCGTGGCCGCGGGTGGCACGAACGGCACGACCTTGGTGGTCGGAGCCTATCGGGCGTTGTCCACCGGCAAGGTGTACGCGGGTACCGTCACGCTGAACAACCCGAGCGGGGCGCTGCACGATGAATTTGGCATCTCGGTGGCGATCTCCGGGACGCGCGTCGCCGTCGGGGCGCATCTGGAGGACACGGGTAGCCCCAACGCCGGGAGCGCTTACGTCTATGAGTTGAGCCGTGCGACGCCTGAGTTGCCGGTGTGGACCTTTCACAATCCCGACCCCGCGCACGACGATCGCTTCGGCGCCGCGCTGGCGATCTCCGGGACGCGCGTGGTGATCGGCGCTCCGTATGACGACACCGGCGCGTACGACGCAGGCAGCGCGTACGTTTTCGATGTGAGCAGCGCCACGCCGACCGTGCCCGTGGTCGTGCTGCGCAATCCGTATCCGGGAGCGAGTGATGCGTTTGGATCGGCGGTGGCGATCGCGGGGACGACGGTCGTTGTCGGCGCGCCCGCGGACGATTCTTGCGCGCCGAATGCGGGCATCGCCTACGTCTATGATCTGACGAGCAGCACGCCTTCGATGCCCGTGGCTACATTGGTGAGTCCCGCGCCGCGGACCGGAGATGCGTTTGGCAATGCAGTTGCCATCGACCGCAGCACTGCCGTGATCGGTGCGCCCCTCGACGATTCCGCCGGGCTCGACCAAGGCGCGGTCTATGTCTTCGGGCCGGATGTCACCGGGCCTGTGGGAGGAACGGTGACGCTCTCGGCCACCACGCTGGAGCCCGGCGCTACGGGGTGTGTCTTCTTCGCCGGTTGGGCCGACATCCACACGCCACTGACTTACGTGGTGCTCGTGGACGATGTGCCGGTGAATACGCCAACGACTTCCACGACCATTCACTTCACCGCGCCGACGAGCCCCGGTGTGCATCGCCTCACTGGCTGCATCTTCGACGCGCGCGGGAATGTCACGGAAGTGCCGCGGAACTTCACGGTGAAAGGAGCGGCGGAAATCGCTCCCAAGGTTTTCCCAGCGCCGGGGACGAGCGTCGGGCTCGTGGGTGAAGGCGGCACGGACGGATATCTGCAAGCGACGATCCAGCGCACGGGGGCGGTCACGGCCCAGCTCGATTACCAGGGGAAGACGTATGCGGTGTCGGGAAAACTCGATGGCTCAGGCGTGCTGACGAAATCCTTTTCCCGGAGCGGAAAGCCTCCGCTGCAAGTGAGGCTGCGGGCGGATTGGTCCGGGCCGTCTGGAGTCATCACGGCGGACGTGACTGATGGCGGCACGCTCTCCGCAGTCACCCTGAAACGCTCCGGCTTCACCGCCGCCAACCCAGCACCCCAGGCGGGGAGATACACAATCCTGATTGAGTCTGATCCCGCGGCTTTCGCCGACTCGTCCGCGCAGCCTCTGGGATACGGATCGGGCATCGTGGTCGTCGCGCCCACGGGCCGGGTGGGTTTTGCCGGACGGCTCGCGGATGGGTCGCGCGTCTCGCATGCGACATGGCTTTCCGAGTCCGGCACCTGGCCACTCTACATCCCGCTCTATGGCGGCGCCGGCGCAGTGTCGGGCAGTGTGACCTTTCGGGATCGCGCAGAACTGACGGATCTGGATGGCGGTCTCACCTGGCAGAGGCCGGCGCTGCGAAACGCCCTCTTCTACAAGGATGGCTTCACCGCTCACGTCGCGCTCGGTGGCTCGCGTTTCACGGCGCTGCCTTCCGCGTTCACGCAACAGCAACTCGAGGTCATGCTCAGTGCCGGCAATCTTCCGACGCTGAAAACTGCGCGGGTTCCCGCCTTCTCCCGCAACGTGACCCGCAGCGGCGATCTCGTCCTCAGCGTCGATGCCACCAATGGCCTGCTCACGGGTTCCTTCCTGCACCCGGTGACGCGTACGCGGCAGCCGATCTTCGGAGCGATCCTCTCAAAGCTGGGTATGGCCGCAGGTTACTTTCCGGGCAAAAACCAGACCGGGGAGTTTGAACTTTCAGAGTAAGTCAGCGGTGCCCGGCGGTCGTAATGAAGCGCATGGAGCGTAAGTCGTCGCCGAGTTCCCAGTGCGAACCGCAAATCGCACACAGGATTCGACAAGATGCGGAAGGCGGAGGGTGGTGCGCGTGCCTACGTTGCTGTCCGGCCGCGGACTTTGCGGCAGACCCTTCACGACTTCCCCAATGTATCCTGACAGCCTCAGCAGCGCGCCGGAGCGCGTGGATTTATCCGACGTCGTCGGCGCCCTGGAAGGCGAGTTGCGCTGTCTGCTGGGGCCGACTATTCAGCTCACCATCGGCGGGTTGCTGGCGGGGCCCGCGGCCGCGGTGCGCGCCAGGCGCGAAGATCTCGTGGACCTTTTGCGCCACCTCGCGCTCGATGCGCGCGATGCCATGCCGGTGGGTGGGACGCTCGCGATCCGCACGGGCCAGTTGCGCGAAGTCGCCGAGTGCGCGGCGATCGTTCTCCATGAACTACCGGACGCCCCGGCGAGCGACCCGGAGAGCGCCACCGCGCGACTGCGGACGGGACGCAGCCTCGGGCTGAAAGCGTCTTACGAAACGGTCGAGCGCGCCGGCGGGCATTTCCACGTCTCCTGCCGCGGTCGCGAGACGGTGCTCACGATTTGCTTTCCGCCCGCGGGTTGAGCGCTAGTTCACCAAGGTCGCGCGATACTCTGTCGGCGACTCGCCGAGCACCCGGTGGAAGGTGCGATTGAAGTGGGTGAGCGATTGAAAACCGGCCGCGTAGGCGACCTCGCTGATGCGCACATTCGGGTTCACCAGCAGCTCCCGCGCTTTCTCGATGCGCACCCGGCTGAGGTATTCGGTGAAGGTGTGCCCGGTCGCCTTCTTAAAGGTTTTGCAGAAGTAGAAGGTGCTCATGTTCACCGCCCGCGCCACGTCGCCGAGGGAGATTTCGTCGCCCTGATGGTCGCTGATGAAACGCCGGGCCTTCACCACGCTCTCGGGCTCGGAATGACTCGAGCGGATGCTGAGGTTGTTCGCCACCAAGCCGAGGTGTTCGGCGAATATCGCGAGCAGGCGGAGGACGGACTCGTATTGCTTCGGGGTCAGCGTCTTGGTGTGAAAGTAAGCGTGCTCGAGCTTGTGCAGATCCACCTTGGCGCCGCGCTCGCGCAGCAGCCGCGCAGTCTTGGCAAGTTGCCGCTGGCTTGGCTTGCCGACGATCACTTCACCCGTCTGCAAAAAGCCGAGCAGCCGCTCGCCGCTGCGGACGGGCACGCTGGCTTCGCACAGTCCCGCGAAGCAGACCACGGACTGCGGGCCGCGTGCCGCCGCATCCGACGTGCATCGCTGCGCCTCGACGCAAGCCGCGCAGGCCGGCGAACTGGCCGCCATCATCGCACAGAGCGGATTTTCCCGCTGCCGGCCGTGATGCGCGAGCCGCCAGCTTTCCACCGGCCGCAGGGCGAGCGGCATCCCCGTGGCCTCGATGAAGGCTCGTTCGTAATCGCGATAGATCGTGGATTGCGCCAGTTGCTCCAGGAGTTGCGGCTCGTTCATCGATCAGGTGGCGAAGGCATTCTCCGCGAAGACCGGCGACATCCGCAGCGCGCGCCGCACGGCGCCGCGGAGTTCGTCGGTGGTGAAGGGTTTGGCGAGAAAGGTGCAGGGCTCCGTCGTTTCGATCCGGCGCGTCAGCGTCGTGGCGAAGACCACCGGCGCGGAGGGGTGAAACGCGGCGAAGCGGGACGCCAACTCGCAGCCCTCCATCCCAGGCATCTCGAGATCGGTGACCAGCAGATCGATCCGCTCGGTGTCGCGCGCGCATTGCAGCGCTTCGTCGCCGTCCGCGGCGGTGAGCACTTCGTAGCCGGCGCGCATGAGGATCACTTCGATCAGTTCGCGCAGCGGGCGGTCGTCATCGACGACGAGGATGGTTTCAGCGGTAGTGGAGGGGATCATGGGAGGGTGGCTCGGTTTGGGGTTTCAGGTTTGCAGCAGCAATTGCCGATGAGGCGATGGCGCGAGATCGGCGGCGTGAAAATTTTCCTGCGCTTCCTCTGGCTGCGGCGTGGTGATGAGCGAAAAGAACGGCACGTCTCGCTCGGCGCAGGCGCGGCGAAAATATTTGCGCGCCGCCTCCACCGCCCGCCGTTGGGCGTCATGGACACTGGAAAGGAAGATCATCGCCGCGCCGCGCGCGTCCGCGTCCTCGAGCTGGCGACTGATCCACTCGCGGGTGCCACGAGGCGGCACGTGCTGGCCGTTCAGCGCGACGATAAGGTAATCGAAGTCCGCTGCCTCACGGGCGGCTTCGTCCGCGAATGCCGGAACCGCCAGCAGATCGCTGCGCCAGAGCGAAAGGGAAATGCCGCCCACACATCCCAGTCCCTCGCCGAGCCGCTCGGCAAAAAGCTTCGCCGCTCGCCCCGTGGTGAGATCGTCGTAAACGATCGCGGCCTTCATCACCGGCGATTCGGAGAGCGGGGAGAATTCGGCGGAATCGAAATGCGCTTTCATCTGGGTGACAGCGTAGGCACGCCCTCTTTCGCCCGCTATCAGGAGGCTTCTGCGCCGCGTCTGAGAATTCGCCTGACGCGGGATCAGGAAATTCCTGAGCCGCTCACTCTGCGGAATCCACCCACCGGGCTGCGTAGGCCACGAGTTCCGCTGCGGTCCCGATTCCCAGCTTCCTCTTGATGTGCATCCGGTGCGTCTCGATCGTCTTTGCGCTGAGGTGCATCCGGTCGGCGATTTCCTGGGTCGGGAGCCCGCGCCCGAACCATTGGAAGACTTCAAATTCACGATCCGTGAGCTGGCCGAGAGGAGATTGCTTTCCCTGCGATCGCTGGCCGGAGAAAGATCCCACGATGCGCGCCGAGGTGCTGGCGCTGACGTGGATGCCGCCGACGAGCACGTGGCGGATCGCGGCGACGAGTTTCTCGGGGCCTTCGTTTTTCATCACATAGCCGCGTGCGCCCGCGCGCAGGCAGCGCTCGGCGTAGATCTCCTCGTCGTGCATCGAGAGCACGATCACCGGCAGGCC
>JANPIS010000367.1:0-2248 GCA_031425095.1 Chthoniobacteraceae bacterium | reverse complement strand
CGGGGCGTCGCTCGTGAACACGCTCTTCGTCCTCGACGAACCGAGCATCGGGCTGCACCCGCGCGACACCAGCCGGCTCATCCGAGTGATGAAGCAGCTCCGCGACAAGGGCAACACGCTGCTCGTCGTGGAGCATGACGAGGCGGTGATTCGCGCGGCGGACAACCTCATCGAACTCGGGCCCGGACGTGGGGATGCCGGTGGCGGACTCGTGTTCAATGGCCCGCTCAGCGAGATGCTCGGCGCACCGCCGACGGCGAGTGCTGGATCGAAGCGAAAGGCGAAGCCGCTGAGCACAGCTCCCGACACCCTCACCGCCGCGTATCTCACCGGACGAAAGTCGATCCCGGTGCCCGCGAAGCGGCGCAAACCGCGCGCGTTCATCAGCATCCAGGGCGCGAGCGAACACAATCTGCGCGGCATCGACGTGGAGATTCCACTCGGTGTGCTCGTGTGCATCACGGGCGTCTCCGGTTCCGGCAAAAGCACGCTCGTGCATGACGTGCTCTTCGGAAATCTCCGCGCCGCGAAAGGTGAAAACACCGACGAACTCCCCGGCGCGTGCAAGCGCATCCTTGGCGCGCACAAGGTCGAGCAAGTGGTGATGGTCGATCAGTCGCCGCTCTCGCGCACGCCGCGATCGACGCCAGCGCTGTATCTCGGCGTCTTCGATGGCATCCGCGAAGTCTTCGCCGGCACTCCGGACGCGGTGACGCAGGGGCTGACCGCGAGCGCGTTCTCCTTTAACTCCGGCGCCGGCCGCTGTGAGCGCTGCGGCGGGAATGGCTTCGAGAAGATCGAGATGCAGTTCCTGAGCGACGTTTTCATCCGGTGCCCGGAATGCGAAGGGAAGCGCTACCAGGCGCACATCCTCGAGATTCGCTGGAACGGGAAATCGATCCACGACGTGCTCGAACTGACCGTCACCGCCGCGATCCGCTTTTTCACCGATCTCGGCGAGGACCGGATCGCCGGGCCGCTCGCCGTGCTCGAAGAGGTCGGGCTCGGTTAACTCACACTCGGCCAGCCGCTCAATGTCCTCTCCGGCGGCGAATCGCAGCGTCTCAAGCTCGTCGAGCGGCTCACTGATCAGACGAAAGCAAACGCGCTGCTCATCTTCGACGAGCCGACCACCGGCCTGCACTTCGACGACGTGGCGGTGCTCGTGAAAGTCTTTCACCGCCTCGTGGAGCAGGGGAATAGCGTGCTCGTCATCGAGCACAATCTCGAGGTCATCAAATGCGCCGACTACCTCGTCGATCTCGGTCCGGAAGGTGGCGGCGAAGGAGGACTCATCGTCGCGACGGGAACGCCGGAAGTCGTCGCGGCATGCGAGGAATCGCATACGGGCCGGTTTTTGCGGGAGACGCTGGGAGAACGTCGAGCGTCGAACGTCGAATCTCGAACATCGGACGAAGAGACACTGCGGGTGGCGGAGGATGCGCCGGAGTACGGACGTAGCGCGTTGAACACCTCCAGCATCCACGTCCGTGGCGCTCGCGAGCACAATCTCAAGAACATCACCCTCGAGATCCCGCGCGACCAGATGGTGATCATCACGGGCCTGAGCGGTTCGGGAAAATCCACGCTCGCCTTCGATCTGCTCTTTGCCGAGGGGCAGCGGCGCTTTCTCGATTCGATGTCGCCCTACGCGCGGCAGTTCGTCGAGCAGCTCGAAAAGCCTGATGTGGACTCGATCACCGGTCTGCCGCCGAGTGTCGCGATCGAGCAGCGCATCACGCGTGGGGGCGGAAAATCCACCGTCGCGACAGTTACGGAGGTGTACCATTTCCTCCGCCTCATGTTCGCCAAGCTCGGCACACAGTTCTGTCCGAAGTGCGACGTGCCGGTGGAAAAGCAGACGCTCGCCGCAGCGACGAAAAGAGCGGAGGCCCTCGCCAAGAAAGGCCGCGTCCACATCCTTGCGCCTCTCGTGAAAGCGCGAAAAGGTTTTCATACCGAGGTCGCCAAGTGGGCGGAGCGCCAGGGCTTCGAAGACCTAATTGTCGATGGTCTGCCGCAGTGCGCGGACCGTTTTCCGAAACTCGAGCGGTTCAAGGAACACACCATCGATGTGGTGGTCGGCGAGGGGAATTCTTCGACGCGCTTCCAGGATTTGGTGAAGCGCGCGCTCGAGATCGGCAAGGGCACGGCGAAGGTCATGGACGCCAAAGGCCGGATCAGCGTGCTCAGCACGGAGATGAGTTGCCCGGGATGCGGGCAATCCTTTGAGGAGCTCGATCCCCGG
>JANPIS010000366.1:0-8558 GCA_031425095.1 Chthoniobacteraceae bacterium | reverse complement strand
GGCGGCTCGGTGATGACTTATGATCAACTCGCGTTGCGTCCGGCGGGTGCGGCGATCGCGGGCGCGACGGTGAGCGTCGTCGGCGCGGCGAGCACCATCGGCACGGCGACGGAGATCACGGGGCAGGCGGGCGCGTATGTGTTGAGTTCCAATGGCGGCAATCTCGGCGGGAGCACGCCGGGCCTTTTGTTTGTGAATGTGCCATTCGCCGGCGACGGAGAAATGCGGATGCGCGTGACGGGAATGAGCACGCTCGGAGGAAACTCAAACGTCGGCCTGATGGTGCGCGACTCCCTCGCGACCGATGCGCTCTACGCCTCCATCGCACTTTCGACCACGGGCCTCACGCGGCAGCACATTACTGCAGTCGGCGGCAATCCCGTCTATGCCTCCGGCTCGGCGGCACCGGCGGTCTGGCTGCGGCTGAAAAGGAATGGCGCGCTGTTCTCCGCCTTCTCTTCCTCCGATGGCGTGGCTTGGACGCCGCTGGGGAAACCGTTCGCCATCGGCCTTGGACCGAGCGTGCTCTTTGGTCTGACGATGGTGGGCGGCGGAAGCGGCAGCGCGTTTGCGCAGGCCACGGTGGATCAAGTCTCGTGGCCGCAGGCTGCGCCGGCCGGGCCGCCGCTCGATCCGGTGATCGCCGCCGGCCTCGCCGCGTGGCGCAAGCCCGATGGCAACGGCGTGCGTTGCGTGGATTGCCACACACCTTTCGCCTACGACATCGCGCAGTTCTCTTTCACCCGCGCCGATGTGCGCCTCGCGACCACGCCGCATCTTCCGCAGGCCGATGCCGATGCGATTTTCGACATGATCGAAATGCTCCGCGCGCAATATCCGACCGTGGGCGGCTTGAAAGATTTTCGCACCTTCCGCCCGATGCAGCCGGGCGGCGGGCAGATCATCGGCGGGGCGAATGCCTCGGCCAATGTGCGCGACGCGGCGTTTGGCTTTTACCTCAAAGATCACTTCCGCCTCGCGCAGGATCGCATTGTGAATCTCGCGCAGGCCCGCACCGCCGCGCAGGAGTTGATCGATGTGAATGTCGCGTCCGTCCCGGTCGGGATTAAGTTCAATCTCTGGTCGCGCTCGGTGCTGCGCGAGGGCACGGTCACGGGCGGTGAGATCGCCGAGTGGCTGCCCTCCGTGGGCCTCCAGCCGAAGCCGGGATATGCGGATTATTGGTTCGCCTTGCAGGACGCCTACCTGCGCGATCCGAGTAACGAAAACTTCTGGGCCATCTACCACGCGTCCTCCTACTGGACGCAGCTCGACGCGCACAATTTCCTCCCCGGCAGCACCCACGGAAACTGGGCCTACGTCGTGCGCGGCCAGTATCTCGCCAACGCGCTTTTCGCCCACGACGAACTCCTCAAAGCGCGCGGCCTGCCCTCGCAGCTCAACGCCGAGGATGGCGTGCTTCCCTTCCCCGCGCAGCGCGGCTTGAGCAATGTGGAACTGGCGCCGTTTTGGAACGTCGGCGACAACGCGCGCGTCGTGCAAAATTACGGCTTCAACGGCATGCCCGTGCGCAACAAGGAATCCGTCTATCTCGATCTCAGCTACAACGGGAGCCTCGAAGAAAACGGCGGCTGGCCGATCCGCGATTTTCGCCTCACGTGGTTTTGGATCGGTTGGATGATGGATAACAGCCTGCGTTTTTCCGGCGAAGGTTCGACGCTTTCCGGCGAATATTTCATCGGCAGCCTTTGGGAGGGCGAAGTGGACAATGCGCGCACCGGCGACAGCGATTCCAGCCACGGCTACCGGATGCATCAGGTGTTCTTCAACGCGGTGCAGCAATTCAAGCTCGGCTACAAACCCGGTGCGTGGCGTGACAACAACGGCACCCAGCATTTCGAGGCCAGCAAAGGTTACTACCTCGGCTACTACCGCTGGCATCCGAAGGCGGAGTTTGAGCAAATCGACATCGGTCTTCCCGGCGCGAACGCACTCTACAAGCGGCTGCTCAGCAATCATGTCCGCAGCGCCATGCTCATTCACGCCGACGAGGCGCGCAAAGCGGGCGGCGTCTATTACGGCGAGCAATACACCCTCGCCGACCTCGCGCTCTGGCGCGATGTGCTGAACTGGGCCGACCCCGACTGGGCGCAGGCCGACGAGGCGCTCCTCGCCGAACTCAAGTCCAGCATCGCTCCGCCGATGACCGCCGCCGAACTCGACGACCGCGACCACGACGGCCAGATGTCCATCATCGAGACCGCGCTCGGCACCTCGCCGGATGCCGCCAATCCCGCCGCCGCCGGCAGCCTCCTGGACTTCAGCCCGCTCGGCGCACTTTCCGTCACCTTCACCCGCGCCCGCGCCGACTACAGCTATGTGGTCGAAGCTTCCACCGACCTCCACGACTGGACCGTGCTGGTGACCAACCCCGGCACCGTCGGCGTCCCCGTGACCGTGGCAGACACCGCCTCGCTCACCCTCCCGCGCCGCTTCGTTCGCCTGCGGATCGTCAACGCCCGGCCGTGATTCGCCCGCTCCTCAACCCCGTCCTCGCATCCGACAGACGTTCCCAAGCCAGCAAGGCCGGCGGCGGCTTTCCATCCGTCTCACTCTGCATCCTGTTGCTTTTCGCACGCTCCGTCGGAGAGCTGCGCGCGGACGATTCACTCCAGCCTGCCGCGCTGGCGGTAAAGGCGTGGGAAAGTCTGCCGCCGCATCCTCGCCTCTTCGGCGATGCAGCCCGTTGGGGGGCATTGAAGCAGCGGGTGATGAGCGATGAGGTGTCGCGCCAGATCTTCGCCGTGGTGCGGGATTCCGCGGAGCACCTGCTGGACCAGCCGCCGGTCGTCTATGTGGACACGGGTGCGTTCTGGCATGGGCCAATGCGGCAGGCGCAGGGGCGCATCCTCGCGCTGGCGATGACTTATCGGCTCACGGGCGATGCGCAATTTTTGGCCAGGGCGAAAGTGGAGATGCAGACGATGGCGGATCTGCCGAACTGGTATCCGCAGCACTTCCTCGACACGGCTGAGGGCGCGCTCGGGATGGCGATCGGTCTCGATTGGCTGCACGATGCGCTGACGCCGGACGAGCGGACCCACTTTGCCACGGCGCTCATCGAGAAAGCGTTGCGCGCTTCCTTCGAGGATGAGGAGAAGAAATCGTGGATCAGCGGGAACAATAACTGGACTGCGGTCTGCCACGGCGGGCTCGTCGTCGCCGCGCTCGCCGTCGCGGAGCGCGAACCAGTGCTCGCGCGGCGCATCGTCGAGCGCGCACTGCGGAACATGCCGCGCTACGCGGAGCTCTACGCACCGGCGGGTGCGTATTCCGAAGGGCCGGACTACTGGGCTTACGGCACGACTTTCTACGCGCTCATGGCCGAGGCGTTGCGGACGACTTTCGGCACGACCTGCAGACTCGAACGCGCGCCCGGCTTTCTCCAAACCGCGGACTACACGTTGCAAATGACCGCGCCCAGCGGAGCGCTGTACAACTTCGCCGACAACGGCTCCGGGCTGGGCTGCGAACCGATCATGTTCTGGTTCGGGCGCGAATTGCAGCGCGATGATTTGATTCAACGCGAAGTCTCAAACCTCACCCATCTCGCCGACGGCATTGCGTCAGGTGCGCCGCGTGGCGACGCCAGCCGGATGCTGCCGCTCGCTTTGCTCTGGCGCGATCCCACCCTCACCGCAGGTCAGGCGCCGAAGCGTCCGCTGATGTGGTGGAGCGAAGGTGGTTCGCAGCCGCAGGCCGTGATGCGCTCTGCGTGGAACGACTCGCGCGCGACGTTTGTCGGCATCAAGGCAGGAAAGACCGACGACTCGCACGCGCACATGGACATTGGCTCCTTCATCCTCGAAGCCGACGGCGTTCGCTGGGCCGTGGATCTCGGTCGCGAGAGTTATCCGCACGCACGGGCCAACGGCATCGCGAATACCGAACTCTTCAGCACCAAACAGGACAGCAAACGCTGGAGCATTTTCCGCTGCGGCCCGGACAGTCACAATCTGCTGCGCTTCGACAATGCTCCGCAGCGCGTCGATGCCCGGGCCGATATTCGTCCGATCGAAGACGGCTTCGTTGTCGATCTGTCCCCAGTCGTGCGCGATCAAGCCCAGGGCGCCCGGCGCATCTTCACGCTTCGCCAGGACCGCGGTGTGGCGATTCGCGATGAATGGGAAATCGGAGCGACGGCCACGGGGGTCTCGTGGCAGTGGCTCACGTTCGCGACCGCGACGATCAATCCGGACGGCTTCACGCTCGAGCAATCCGGCGAATCGTTGCGTCTGCGTGTGACCGCGTCGGAGGACATGGCTTTCACGATCGAGGACGCCTCCGAACCCCGGAATATGTTCGACTCGCCGAACCCCGGCCTGCGTCGGCTGATCATTCGCCTTCAAGCACGGGCGCGAAGCACAGGGTGGCTTTCGGTCCGCACCACGACGAAGGTTCAGCAATAGAGGATCACTCCGCTCCGTCCTCCGCATCTCCATTCTCGAAAGGCACCCTCCAACCCACATCTACGGGAAAAACTGACTCCAAATCTTTCTGACGATGAAACCACTTATCACCACGTTCCTCGTCACCGTCTGCGCCCTCGCCGCGGAGCCGCCGATCCCTCCGGTGCCGGACCGGCAACCCGAGCCTCCCTTCGCCTCCACGCCAGCTCCGCATTTTCAGTTCCTCGTCCCCGGATTCACAGTGCGTGAGCTGCCGGCGAAGCTCACGAGCCTGAACAACATCGAGTACGCGCCGGACGGTCGTCTCTTTGCCGGCGGCTACGATGGGCGCTTCCATGTGCTCCGCGATCTCGATGGCGACGGGGTCGAGGAAAAGGTGGACACTTTCTCTCCGGAGCCGAGTGCGAACTATCCGCTCGGCATGGCGGTGAAAGACGGCGAGCCCTACGCCGTGCTGACCGATGAAGTCGTGCGCTGGCGGGATACGAATGGCGACGGCGTGCCGGACGAGCGGGTGACGGTGGCGAAAGGCTTCGACGATCCGGAGCTGGTCGCGGCGTCGTATCTAAATCATCGGCGCGTCGATAGCTCGATGGCGCTGGCGCTCGGGCCGGACGGCACGATCTACGTCACGATGGGCAACGCGGGTTTCAACAACCCTTATTGGCACGACAAAAAGGGCGTCGCGCATTACTCGACGACGCAGCGCCGCGGCTGCCTGCTGCGGATTTCGCCGGAGGGCAAAGTCGAGCAACTCAACTCCGGCCTGCGCTACATCATGGGTCTGCAATTCAACCAGCACGGCGACCTCTTCGCCTCTGAGCAAGAAGGCGCGACCTGGGTGCCCAATGGCAATCCGTTCGACGAACTGCTGCACCTCCAGCCGGGCCGACACTACGGCTTCCCTCCGCGGCATCCACGCTGGCTGCCCGACGTGGTGGACGAGCCGAGCGTCTGGGATTACGCGCCGCAGCATCAGAGCACCTGCGGCTTTCGCTTCAATGGACCCGCGCCGGGCCGCGCGCGTTTCGGGCCGGAGCATTGGGCGGACAACGCGATCGTGACCGGCGAATCGCGCGGCAAGCTCTGGCGCACGGCGCTGGCGAAGACCGCGGCCGGTTACGTGGCGCGCACGGAGCTGATCGCGTGTCTCGATCTGCTCGCGGTGGATTGTGCGATCTCGCCGCAGGGCGATCTCGTGGTGTGCTGCCACACGGGCAAGCCGGATTGGGGCAACGGGCCAAAAGGGGATGGGCGTATTTTCAAGATCAGCTACAGCGCCAAGGGCGCGCCGCAGCCCGTGCTCGCGTGGCCGGCGAGTGAGACGGAGACGGTCGTCGCCTTTGACCGTGAACTCGACGCCGCCGCATGGAAGGGCGCGGCCGGCAGCATGAAGATCGAAGCGGGCCGCTATGTCGCCGCCGCCGATCGGCTGGAGACCATGCGGCCCGGCTATGCGGTCGTGCAGATGCAGCAGAAGCAGCCGCGCACTTCGGTGCCGGTGAAAAGTGCGCGCCTCGGCGCGGATGGCCGCAGCGTGATCGTCGAGACCGCGTCGCGGGCAGCCGCGGTAAACTATGTGCTCGCCGTCGCGGGGCAGTGCGATCTCGCGCACGATTTGTCGGGTCTTGCCGTCGAGTGGCGTGGAGGCGATGGCCCGGCGTGGGCCGGCTGGTTGCCGCACTCGGACTTTGTCGCGGCGCGGGAGTTCACCCGGGCGAGTGCGGCGCATGAGGCGCTTTGGAAGAACGTCGCCGCTCTTGGAGAGCTCATGCTCAACGGCCAGCTCGATCTGTGGCAGATGCTCATCCCCGCCACGCAGCCACTCTCGGTGCTCGACTACGAACCCGAGCCGGAGACCGTCACCGTCACTTTCCAAAGTGACGCCGTGCTCACCCTCGACGCGCCGGGTGCGAAGATCGAACGCGTGAGCGAGCGCGAGTCACGGCTTACCGTTGCCGGACCGCGTGAAAATCAGTGGACCGCATTCACGCTCACCGTCGCGACGCCTGCGCAGCAGCTCGACGTGTCGTATTCCACCACCCGCGACCCACGTCCGCGCGCACTCGCGACGCGCCGTTTCCTCGTGCCCTTTGCCAAGCCCGGCGCGGCGGACGATCGCACGCGCACGATCCCGGAAATCACCGGTGGCAACTGGGAAGCCGGTCGCGCGCTCTTCACCGGCAAGGCCGCGTGCGCCACGTGCCATCAGCTCCGCGGCGAGGGTGTAAAGGTCGGCCCGGATCTCAGCAACCTCGTCCACTCCGACTACGCCAGCCTCTTGAAAAACATCACCGACCCCAGCGCCTCGATCAATCCCGACGCCGTCGGCTACACCGTCACGCTCAAGGATGGCAGCGCAGTGATCGGTACCCGCCTCGCCGAGACCGAGGCCGAACTGCAAATCGCCCAGCCAGGCGGCACCGTCGCGAAGCTCAGGAAGAGCGACATCGCCCGCACCGAACCGATGACCGTCTCCCTCATGCCCGCCGGCATCGACAAGACGCTCAGTGCCGCGGAACTCCGCGACCTGATGACGTATCTGCTCACCGATTCCCCTTCCGATAAGCGATAGGCGTGGCGCCCGTGCGGACACGGAAGTGCTGCGTAAAGCTACTCGCATCCACAAAGCCGCAGCGCCGTCCGATCTCGCTAACACTCAAGTTCGTCTCCTCCAGCAGACGCGCTGCGGCGGTCACCCGCGTCTTGAGCAGAAATTCCTGTGGCGCGATCCCGAATGCCGACTGAAACCGCCGCTGCAGTTGCCGCAGCGATTGCCCGCAAGAGCGCGCCACCTCCTGCATCAGTAGCGGCCGCGCGAAGTCCCGCCGGATGATCTCCACCGCCCGCGCCACCGTCTGAAAGACGGGAATTTGCCGCTCCGTCGCATCCGGTCGCCGCAGCACCCCCATCACGCCCTGGATCTTCCCACGCCCATCCGGCAGGGGCAGCTTCGTCACCAGGAACCAGTCCGGCATGCCCTGCCGATCCCACCATAGCTCGATGGGCTCCACGATCTTCACCTTTCCCCGGATGAGCAGCTCGTCGTCATTCACATACGCCTCCGCCATGCTGCCCGGGTTCAGATCGAAATCCGTGCGCCCAATGAACTCCGCATCATCCTCCATCTGGTAGCGCTGCAGCAGCCCACGGTTCGCGAACTTCAGATGTCCCTCGCGATCCTTCGCGAAGAAACACACGCCCGGGATGTGATCGAGGAGCCGTTGGAAACACGACTCCGGCTCCAGCGCGGCAAACCACTCCGCCCGCCGCTGCCGCCATCGACGCACTTCACACACGAGGCGCGGCGGGCGTTCACGAGGCTTTAGCGGAGTCGCATATCGAATAGACTTTGTCGTTCCGAGAATGCGCCGTCATCGGCTACCTTGGCAACCTCCCGCCGCCCATGACGCCCATCGTCCAAATCTCCCTCGACCTTACGAATATCGACGAAGCCCTCGAAACCGCCGCGCTCGCCATGCGCGCCGGAGTCGATTGGCTCGAAGCCGGCACCCCGCTCCTCCTCGCCGAAGGTCTGCACGGAGTCCGCGCGCTGCGTAATGCTTTCCCCGGCGTCCCGATCGTCGCCGATCTCAAGACCATGGATGGTGGCTACCTCGAAGCCGAGATGATGGCGAAGGCGGGAGCAACGCACGTCGTGGTCATGTCGCGCGCACATGTCGAGACCGTGAAAGTGGTGGTGAAAGCGGGCCGCGATTACGGTGTGAAAGTGATGGGCGACAACCTCGGCGAACCCGACATGATCGATGGCGCGCGCCGGCTCGAAGACCTTGGCTGCGACTACGTCATCCACCACATCGGCTACGACGAACGCCGTGGCATCGCCGCCGCCGGCCAGCGCATGCCAAGTCCGCTCGACCAGCTCCGCGAAGTGGTGCAGGCCGTGAAAGTCCCCGTGCAAGCCGTCGGCGGCCTCACCCTCGAACAAGCCATCCAGTGCCCGCAATACGGCGCCCCGCTCGTTGTCCTCGGCGCGCCCCTCACGATCGACGCGGATGCCTTCAAGACCGCCGGCGGCGACCTCGAATCCTCGCTGCGCCTGATTTGTGATGCCGTGCACGCGATAGAAGTCGCCAAGGAGTAGGGGCGCCCTCGCCCCGAGAATCG
>JANPIS010000365.1:0-5919 GCA_031425095.1 Chthoniobacteraceae bacterium | reverse complement strand
TCGGGAGTTCAATTCTCCCCCCTGGCACTTGTTTCGCTGCTGGCGGCGGAGCGACTTCGTCAGCTCACCCGGCCCGCCGCTCGCTTTGGCGATGCGGTAGCCGAACAAGGGCGCTTCACAGGCAGGAAAGGGGAGACGAAGGCGTTGTGGAAGGTGTAGCCGCCTTTGAAGTCCTCGATCGAGTCGGTGTCCGACTTCCCAAAAATGCCGACGTTGATGAGGTTGAACACCATCTGACCGAAGTCTTCGCCGCAGCGCACGCCCCAGTATTCGAAGACCGTCGGCACCATCGGACCGAATTGCTTCAACGCATACTGGCGGATTCCTTCGAGGAGTTGCTGGCCGGAGACGTGGCCGACGGCCTCCTTCGCCCGCTTGCGCAGCTTCAGTGTGAAATCCAGACCGTCCCGGAGAAAGTGGTAGGCGTCCGCGTGGTAGCGGGGATCCTGTTTGAGGATTTGGTCAAGAGCTTCACCGAATTCGAGTTTCTGCATAGTTCTTCCACAAACGAGGAGAGACCGGCTCGATCGCTCTCGCGCGGGGGCCGACTGCCGCGTAGAGTGCGTTCGAACCTCCGCGCCGGGGCGCGCTCCGAATTTGCGTCGCCAGAGTATGCGTCCTCCCAAACACCGTCAACATCGCCTTCTGCTGTGCGGGCTATTTTTCGCCGCGGTGCAGACTCTGCTGGCGGAAAATCCCGAGGTGAACGCAGTGCAGGAGGCGTTGCAGGACGTTCGCGCCGAGTCGCTCGCACTCGCCGCGCGTGGAGCCAGAGGGGAGGAGTGGGCGAAGTTGGAGCGCAGCTTTGCCGATCTCGTCGAACGGCATCCGAGCGAACCGTCGGCGCGCAGTGCCTTTGCAGAATTTCTTTGGGAGCGTGACGATCGCGAAAGTGCGATCCGCGAATGGGAGGCCGCGGAACGACTCGCGCCGACGGACGCGACCGTGCTCGCGCGTCTCGCTGATGCGCATCTCGCTGCGGGTCGTGGGAAAATAAGCGCGCAATACTTTCGCCGCGCGAGCGATGCGGCGCCGACCGACGCGCGACTCCGGCATGCTGCGGGGAATGCACTTTTCCTCTTCCGGCATGAACTTACCGACGCTGAGACGAGCGAAGATCGCGTGCTCGCGCTTGCGGTCGACTACCTCGCGGCGGCCTCGCGCCTCGCGCCGCAAGTCGTGGACTACGCGCGATCTTATGCGGAAACCTTCTACGGCCTGCCTAAACCGGACTGGTCGGCGGCCCTGGCGGCTTGGGAACACTACCTGGAAATCAGCCCGAACCGCGATTTTGCCCACGCAAACCTCGCCCGGGTTCGGTTGAAATTGGGCCACTTTGACGCAGCTCGCGTAGCGCTTGAAAAGATTGAATCCGCTGATTTCAAGAGACTTAAGGTGATCCTGCAATCGCAAATCGACGCTGCCAACTCCAAGAAGCACAGCCCGTAAGCCCCAACTGGTAGGTGTGCTGCAGGAAGTTCCAAAAAACCCTCGCGAGAATCTGGAATCCGGCCATTGACGAGCCCAGACCGGTCCCCTAGTCTCACGGCCCGCAACTTTAAGAACTCAACCAATCTCAACCAAACTAGGGAGAATCCCATGCCAGAAGTAATCGTCCGCAAAGGTGAGCCAATCGATCGCGCGCTCAAGCGCTTGAAGAGCAAGCTCGAGTCCGAAGGAATCATGGAAGAAGTGCGCCGCCTGCGTGCCTTCGAGACCCCGACGCAACGCACCAAGCGCAAGGCGAAGGCCAATGCGAAGCGCGCGAAAGCGAAGCATCGCTTCTCCTTCTAGCCCAGGAATCACCCGCCAACTTTTTCAGGACAGCCAGTCCGCGAGAAGCGGGCTGGCTGTTTTGTTTTTGCGAGGTGGTGTTCGTCTCTGCTTGGCACAGCCGTGCCGTCCGTCCATCGTCCGGTTCATGAATCTGCGCGACCGTTGGCAAGCTCGCTGGCGTGCTTTTCTCCATCCGATCCAAGGCGAAAAGCAGCGCTTCCTCGACGCGCGCTGGGCCACGCTGCCGGCGGAACTCAAGACGCCGAATCAAATCTCCGGGCGGCACATGACGCATTGCGGCTTCACGCTCGGCGCGAGTTACTGCTCCTTCCACTGCACGCATTGTTATCTCCCGAAAAATGCGAATGACGTGCCAATTCCGTCGCTCGCGGATATGAAGGAGCAGATCGACGCAAACCGCCGCTTCCAAGGCCCCGGCGGCGGCTTGCAACTCACCGGCGGTGATGTCGCCGACGCCTACTGGCGCTCCGGCCGTCAGGACGAACTCGTCGAGATCGTTCGCTACACCTACTCCACCGGCCTCGTGCCGATGCTCATGACGCACGGGCAGACGCTCATCGAGCATCCGGAATTTCTCGAGCGCCTCATGGTCGAGGGCGGGCTGCGGCAGGTGGCCGTGCATGTGGATATGACGCAGGCCGGGCGGCGCGACTTCCCCATCGGGCGGGTGAAAAGCGAGGCCGACCTGCATCCCGTGCGCGAAGCTTTCACCGCCCTCGGCTGGCGGCTGCGCGAGAAGACCGGGCTGCCACTGGAGCTCGCCCACAACTGCACCGTCGCCCGCCGCAACATCGAGCACGTCCCCGAGATCGTGCAGTGGTTCCTCGCCGATTCGCGCCGCACGCAGCTCTGGCGCATGCTCAGCTTTCAGCCCGAGGCCGATGCCGGCCGCACCATCTTCAGCGAGCAGCCTATCACCCCCGCGCTCGTCTGGGAGAAAATCTGCGCCGGCGCCAATCTCCCGCTGCGTCGCGACGCCACAATCTTCGGCCACCCGGATTGCAACTCCTGGGCCTCCCTCCTCATCTCCCGCCGCGGCCGCGAATACTGCGCACTCCTCCCTGATGATCCAAAGTGGGACGGCCTCCTCGGCGAAGTGCTCACGCGCACCGGCGGCCTCTCGCTCGTCACCGACGACGCCGGCACCGCGCTGTATCGCCTGCTTGGCGTCTTTGCGCGGAATCTCGACCTTGTCGCGCGTCTCGGTGTGCGCCTCATCGAGCACGTCGCGCTCGGGAAAATCCCGCCCGCCATGCTCCCCGCCATCGCCGCCGGCGAAGTCCACACCCTCGGCCTCGGCATCCACAACTTCATGGGCGGCGCCACCGTCGCCACCGCCGACCGCGACCCCGTCATCAAGGCGCGCCTCGACTCCTGCGTCTTCAAAGGCGCGGTGAAAGAGAGCGGCGATTGGGTCGCCGTGCCCATGTGCAAGATGAATGAGAAGAAGTGGTCCGAGGTGTACGAACGACGGCTGGCAGCGCCGACTTCCAGCCACCAATCCGCGCGCGCGGCGGAGCCGCTGGTTCCCGTGTGAGAGCCGTGACCGGCGGATCGTCCTCTGGCCTGCGGCGCTCTCAAGTGCAGTGATGCTAAGCTTCCAGCGCTCCGCCGATTGACCGTTTCACCGAACCCCCGCCGCACTCATCGCCCCATGAAAATCCCACTCGCTCTTCTCGCCGCACTCGCGCTTTCTCCGGCTGCCCTCGCTCAAAGCGCGCCGCCCGCGGGTTTCACCTCTCTCTTCAATGGCAAAGACCTCACGGGCTGGTTTGGCTGGGCGACGCGGGATCCTCGGGAGTTGCTGGCGATGACGCCGGAGCAGCTGGCGGAGTATAAGAAGCAGTCGATCGAAGGCGGCGGTGTGGAGGGGAAGAAGGGGCCGGAGAACATTAACGCGCACTGGAAGGTGGAAAACGGTGAGATCGTCAATGATGGCCAGGGGCTCTATCTCACGACGGATAAGAACTACGGCGATGTCGAGTTGCTCGTGGAGTACAAGGCGCTGCCACTGGGCGACAGCGGGATCTATCTGCGCGGCGTGCCGCAGGTGCAGATCTGGGATTCCACCG
This sequence comes from Chthoniobacteraceae bacterium, assembly GCA_031425095.1. Classification (GTDB taxonomy): domain Bacteria; phylum Verrucomicrobiota; class Verrucomicrobiia; order Chthoniobacterales; family Chthoniobacteraceae; genus JANNXQ01. Next base: position 2,050 of record JANPIS010000365.1, on the reverse strand, counting down.
AGTCCGACGAAAAGGCGGTGAAGCTCGGGAAACCGAAAGGTTCCGGCGGGCTCTGGAATAACGCGGAAGGCACGGCGGGGCGCGATCCGCTGGTGAAGGCGGACAAACCTTTCGGGGAGTGGAATAAATTCCGCATTCTCATGGTGGGCAGTCGCGTGAGCGTCTGGCTGAACGACCAGATGGTCGTGGATCACGCGATGCTCGAGAACTACTTCGACAAGAAGAAGCCGGCCGAGCAGCGCCTGCCGATCCTGCCGCGCGGGCCGATCCAGCTTCAGACCCATGGCAGCGAAATCCGCTGGCGGAATGTTTTCGTCCGGGAGATCGGGAGCGAGGAGGCGAACAAGATCCTCGCAGCACGCGGGGAGGATGCGGGTTTCAAATCCCTCTTCAACGGCAAGGACCTCGAGGGCTGGCAGGGTGCGGTGGAGAACTACGAAGTCGTGGACGGTGCGATCCTCTGCAAGGCGGGCAAGGGCGGCAATCTGCTGACGAAAGAGGAGTATGGCGACTTCGTGGCGCGGGTGGAATTCAAGGTGCCGCCGGGTGGGAACAATGGGCTCGCGATCCGCTGTCCACTCGAGGGCAATACGGCCTATGCGGGCATGACGGAACTCCAGGTGCTCGACGACAACTATGAAGCGGTGAAGGGCAAGATCGATCCGCGCCAGGCGCATGGCTCGGCGTATGGGCTCGTCGCGGCGGCCCGCGGTTATCAGCACCCGATCGGCGAGTGGAACTTCCAGGAAGTGACCGTGAAAGGATCGACGATCAAGGTGGAGCTGAATGGCACGGTGATCCTCGATACGGATCTGAGCAAAGTGGACATGAGCACAGTGATGGGGCCGAAGGGGAAACCGTCAGAGCATCCGGGGAAGGATCGCCCGAGCGGGTTCTTCGGCTTCGCTGGGCACAATGATCCCGTGGCCTTCCGTGGGGTGCGGATCAAAAGGCTGTAGCGTCGGAGAAGTTGCGAGCGCGGGTGCGTTCGGTGTTCGATATTCGATACCTCCGTCGCCGCGCCTTTGAACGCCGAACTCCGAACATCGAACATCGAACATCGAATGGCCGCGATCGCGCTGTTCGTGTGGCTGGTGGCGCTTGCTCCGCTCGCCGTAGCGGAAACGCCGCCCCACGGGTTCGTCTCACTCTTCAATGGCCGCGACCTGAAGGGCTGGCGCGGCGGAGACACCTACGATCACCGTGAACTGCTCGTCATGCACAAAGGCGATCGCGAGCGGATGATCGAGAAATGGTCTGTGGAGCTCACTGCGCACTGGCATGTGGAGAGTGGCGAGTTGGTCAGCAACGGAGTCGGCCGCTTTCTCACCACCGAGCGCGACTACGGCGACTTCGAACTCCTCGCGGAATACAAAATCGAGGCGCATGGCGACTCCGGTATTTACCTGCGTGGCATCCCGCAGGTGCAGCTTTGGGATCCAGACGATGTGCAACTCGCCGCGCAGGGCGCGAGCAAAGGTTCCGGCGGCCTCTGGAACAACAAGCCTGGCACCCCAGGGCGCGATCCGCTCGAGCGTGCGGATCGTCCCGCCGGCGAGTGGAATAGCGTGCGGGTCTTCATGGTCGGGAGCCGCGTCAGTGTGTGGCTGAATGGTGCCGTGGTGGTGAATCACGTGGTGATCGACAACTTCTTCGATCGCACGAAGCCGGTGGTCTCGCGCGGCCCGATCCAACTTCAGACCCACGGTGGGGAGATGCGCTGGCGTAACCTTTTCATCCGCGAAATCGCCGCGACCGAGGCGAACGAAGTGCTCTCTACGCGCGGCCGTGGCGAGGCCTTTCAGCCGTTGTGGAATGGACGCGACGCGACCGGTTGGCGCGGTGCGACGCGGGCGTTCGAGGTGGTGAAGGACGCGCTGCGGTGCAAGGCCGGGATGGGAGGCGTGATGTATTTCGAGGAGGAACTCACGGATTTTGTCGTGCGGATGGAATTCGCGACGGCGCCGGGCGGGAGCGCGGGGCTCGCCCTGCGCTATCCGGGGCAGGGGGATCCAGCCACCGCCGGGCTGTGCAAGATTCAGTTGATGGA
>JANPIS010000364.1:0-3771 GCA_031425095.1 Chthoniobacteraceae bacterium | reverse complement strand
CGGCGCGAGGTCGCCGTCGATCTCGCGGCGGTGCTTGCGATTCATGGTGTGCCAGCGCCGCACCGCACGGCTCCATGCATCGGGCAGCTCGGAGAGCGCGGCGAGCCGTGCGCGCACATCTTCACTGCGCTTCGTGTCGTGGGTGGAAGTGGCGAGCAAACTGTGCGGCGTCTCCGCGAGCCGCGCCGTATTCTGCTGGTGGAAAATTTCGCTCGTCGCGCCACTAGCGTGCGGTTCGCCGCCTACTTCATTCAAGGCAACGAGACGATTGAAAACATAGAAAGCGGTGTCCTCGACGCCCTTGGCCGTGATCGGCCCGGTGCATTGCTGGAACTTCAGCACGAAGGTGCGACGCAATCCCTCATCGACGGGATGCTGATTGTCAGCGGGCGGAAGGAGCACGTCGCGCAGAAACTCAAAGACTGTGCGCTCCATCGAACGATTCCGCTTCCGGGCCAGCGAGATGGCCCGGCTAATGAGCCGCACATCCGACTCGTCCGCGGACTGCGTCGGATCGAGGTAACTACGATAGACCGGAAAGCACGCGATGACCTCGCGCACCGCAGCGGTGAGCGAGTTCAGCGTAAAGTCGCGAGACCAGCGATGGCTCTCGGACACGCGATTGAGCAGATGGCCAAGCGCGTTGACCTCGCTCGCCATCGCCGTCTGCATGACGAGGCGCTTGCTGCGATAGACGACCTCGCGGTAGTCGAGATGGAAGCCGAGGAAGTTGTCGTAAGTCGCCGCGAGTTGCGTGACGCCCGGCGCGGCGACGAGCAGTTGCGTGAGTTGATTGGCAAACTCGTAGCCCGTCGTCCCCAGCACCGGCCAATCCGCGCGCAGTTTTTCATCGGGGCCGAGGATCTTCTCCACGAGGATATACCACCCATCGCCGCCGCGCTGGCGGAGCTGTGCGAGGTAGTCCCGCGGGAATGCGAGGCCGTCGATGTGGTCGATGCGCACTCCGGCCACATGGCCGGCGTCGAGCAGTGCAAAGAGCAGGCCATGGGTCGCCTCGAAGACTTCGGGCAATTCCATACGGATCGCCGCGAGCGTATTCACATCGAAGAAGCGCCGGTAATTGATCTCCTCTCCCGCCACGCGCCACGAACTCAGCCGATAAGATTGCCCGCTGATCAGCGCATCCAGTCGGTCGAAGCGGGCCGCGTCCGCCGGGTCCTGCCATTCGTCCAGTGAGCGCTGGATCGCATCCGTCACGGACGGCGCCTCGACGCAAAGCAGCGTGAGCCTTTCACGGATAATCTGCCTTTCCCGCACGCGCTCCGCGATCCGCTCCGGCGCCGTCTCCGTGCGCGAGGACAGTTGCTCGATCGCCGTGAGGATGCTCTCCAACTCCGCCGGCGCAGGCGCCAGCAGCTCCACCGCCCGCTGCAAGAACGGCACCGTCGTCCGCGGTGCCACTGGTAGCGTGGACTCCCCACACCGCAGCGCAAAGTCCCCATCCGCAAATTCCACCCGCAACTCGCCGCTCTCCAGCACGCGCCCATATTGCTCGCCGAGCACCGGCAGCAGCACCTTGTTTTCGAGTTCGCGCTTCACCGGCTGCCAGTCGATATCGAAGAACTGCGCATACGGCGACGACGGCCCATTCTCCAGCACATCGCGCCACCACGGATTCAGCGCCCGCTCGATGCCCATGTGATTCGGCACAAAGTCCACGATCAGCCCGAGCCCATGCGTCTTCAGCTCCGCAGAGAACGCCTCGAAGTCCTCACGCGTCCCCACTTCCGGATTCAGCGCGTTGTGATCCGCGACATCATACCCATGCGTGCTGCCCGGCGCCGCCCGCCAGAACGGCGAAGCATACACATGGCTGATTCCGAGCCGCTGCAAATAAGGCACCAGCGCCCGCGCATCCGCAAAAGTGAACCCTTGGTGAAACTGAAGCCGGTAGGTGGCAGTCGGGATGGCCCTCATGTCGCGTCCAGAATTCGCGGACGCCCCGGGCTCCGGCCGTATCCTTTTCCTGCCTCGCGACCGACCCACGATCGAACCGCGGTGCCCTTTATCTCGACACCGTGCAGCGCGACTGGATCGCCTCCAGCAGTTTCGTGAAGTCGAGGGGCTTCGCAAAATGATCGTCGAATCCCGCGGCGAGGCAGCGGGCGCGGTCGCCGTCTTGCGCGTAGCCGGAGATGGCGATGAAGAGAGCGTCGGCGAAGGACGCGTCGGCGCGGAGGCGGCGGGCGAGTTCGTAGCCGTCGAAGCCGGGCAGGCCAAGGTCGAGCAGGAGGACTTCGGGGTGAAAATCGCGCGCAGCCGTCACGCCGTCCGGGCCGGTGTGGGCGCAGCGCACTTCGCAGCCGCGCCGCCGGAGCAAGCGCGCGAGGGCCTGCGCGGCGTCTTCGTGGTCATCCACGACGAGGACGCGCGTGGACTCCGGCAGCGCCGCGGCGCGGGCGGGCGAGGCCGTCGCGCGCGGTGACAAATGCAGTTCGGTCAGCAACGGCAGCCGCACCGTGACTGTCGTGCCGGCCTTCGCACCGCCGCTTTCCATCGTCACGCGGCCCATGTGCATCTCGACGAGCGATTTCACCACGTTCAGCCCGATGCCCAGTCCGCCGAGGGCGCGATCCAGCGTGGTCTCGGCCTGGCGGAAAAGGTCGAAGACTTGCGGCAGGAGTTCGGCGGAAATTCCCTCGCCGTTGTCCGTGATGGCGACCGCCACTTCCCCGTCTTCAATGCGGGCGTGGACGGAGATACTGCCGCCCTCGGGCGTGTATTTGGCGGCGTTGTTCAGGAGGTTCACGAAGCCCTGCTCCAGCCGCGCGGCGTCGCCGGTCACGCGGAGCTGCGCGCCGATTTCCTTCGTGAGCGTGTGCCGCCGCTGCTCCAGGAGTGGGCGCACGACGGCGAGCGCGCGCTCAAGCACTTCGCCGAGGTCGAGCGATTCGGGGCGCAGCTCGATGCGGCCTCGATCGATGCGCGCCACGTCGAGGAGATCGTCCACCATCCGGGAGAGATGCTCGCTCTGGCGGTCGATGACCTTGTCGGCCCACTGGCAGGCTTCCGCGTCCTCCGGCGTTTCGTGCGCGATTTGCACGGCGTGGCGGATGGCGTTGAGCGGATTGCGCAGCTCGTGGCCGAGCATGGCGAGGAATTCATCCTTCCGTTGCGCTTCCCCGCGGATGGTGCGCTCGGCGTTCTTCTGTGCCGTCACGTCCACATTGGTGCCGACCATGCGTACGGGCTGGCCAGCCTCGTCCCGGAAGACCCGGCCGTGCGCCTCGAGGTGATGCACCGAACCATCCGGCCAGATCGCGCGGAACTGGATCGGGTAGTCTTTGCGGCCCGCGAGGGCATCCTGCACGGCTGCTTCGCTCGCCGCCCTGTCCTCCGGGTGCAGCAGGGCAGCCCACGCAGCGTAAGCCCCAGAGAAATCCTCCCGGTGCGCGCCGTAAAGGGCGAACATTCCGTCGTCCCAGACCAGAGTATCGTTCGCCAGATTCCAATCCCAGATACCCACCCGGCCCGCCTCCGTGGCGAGCTTCAGCCGCTCCTCGCTCACCCGGAGCGCGTCCTCCGCTTGCTGGCGCTCGGCGATTTCTTCGTTCAATCGACGGTTGACCTTCTCCAGACCCGGCAAGGCGAGCGCGCTCGGGATGACCTTGATGAGCGCGATGACCGTGATCCACGACACCACCGCCGTCACTGCTTTCATCAAGCCCGAGAGGCGATACCACGGATGCCAGAAAAGCGTGGCCTCGATGAGATGAGTGAACCCGCACGAAAAGATGAATGCGGCGAAGA
>JANPIS010000363.1:0-9422 GCA_031425095.1 Chthoniobacteraceae bacterium | reverse complement strand
GCTGCGGCGAAGTCGTCGCCGGAGTCAATCTCGGCGCTGACCTGATAGGCCGCATCGGCGCGGGCGCAGGCGATGATGGTCTGCCCCATGCGTCCGCGGGAGCCATTGACGAGAAGGCGGAGGGGATCGCTCATGAAATCAGTTGGAGCTGGCGCAGCGTGGCCTCGAGTTTTGCGGCCGTGGCGGCGCTCATCTCACAGAGCGGCAGCCGCAGGTCGCGGCTCATGCGGCCTTGGAGCGCGAGCGCGTGTTTGATCGGTGCGGGGTTCGGCTCGATGAACAGATTCTTGAAGAGTGCGTAGTGCTGGAAGTGCAGTCCACGGGCCTTGCCGTAGTCGCCGGCGAGCGCTGCATTCACCAGTGCGCTCACCTGCTCAGGGATGATATTCGAGGCGACACTGATCACGCCGATCGCGCCCGCCGCGATGAAAGGCAGCGTGAGTGAATCGTCACCCGAAAGAATTTCGAAGGCCGGCGGCGTCGCCGCGCGGAGCGCACTCACGCGTTCGACAGATCCGCCCGCTTCCTTGATGGCGACGACGTTCGGAAATTTCTCCACGAGGCGCACCACAGTCTCGATGCCGATCTCGATGCCGCACCGGCCCGGGATCGAATAGAGGATCAGCGGCAGCTTTGTCGCCTCCGCGATCTTCGCAAAGTGGCGGAAGAGTCCCTCCGGCGATGGCTTGTTGTAGTACGGCGCGACGAGCAGCGCGCCGTCGGCTCCGAGTTGCTCCGCTTCCACGGTCATCATCACGGCTTCGCTCGTAGAGTTCGAGCCCGTGCCAGCGATCACTTTCACCCGGCCGGCAGCGCCCTGGACGCCGAGTTCGATGACGCGCATGTGCTCGGTGTGGGTCAGCGTAGGCGATTCCCCGGTGGTGCCCACGGGAACGATGCCCGAGATGCCGCCAGCGATCTGCGCCTCGATGAGCCGCGCGAACGCTGCTTCATCCACGCGATCTTCCGTGAATGGAGTGACGAGTGCGGTGTGAGTGCCTTGGAACATAGGAGCGGCGGTTCTAAGCCAGCAGGTGAGCAAGGGCAAGCGGCGGGACCGTCGGCAACGTGGAAAGTGAAAGTGGAATGGGCGGCGGTATCCGGCGACGGGGAGCGATTCCACTTTCCACTCTCACCTTTCACTTTCCCCCTCCATTTCCGCGTCCTCAGCCAAAGATATTGCTTGGCGGAGAATCATACGTATGCGTAAAGACTCCGCCGCCCGGCTCCTCCACCGTTTTACTCAATCTTGTTCCCTATTCGTATGCATCACCACGCCCGCATCTCGCTTCTGGCTACAGCCGCTCTCTTCACCTTTTCCGCAGCGCAAGCGGACGACTGGACCCAGTGGGGCGGCGCGGACCCAGGGCGCAACATGTACTCTCCGGCAAAGGGCTTCCCGGAGAAATTCAATCCCGGAAAGTTCAAGCCGAACTCCGAGGACATCGACATGGCGACGACCGAGAACGTGAAGTGGGTCGCAAAGCTCGGCTCCCAGACCTACGGCAATCCGGTGGTCGCCAACGGCAAAGTGCTGGTCGGCACGAACAACGCCACGCCGCGCGACGAGCGCTTCAAGGACGACAAGTCGATCCTCATGGCTTTCAACGAATACAACGGTGAATTCCTCTGGCAGCTCGTGGTGCCGAAGCTCGCCTCCGGAAAGGTGAACGATTGGGAGTATCTCGGGCTTCTCGCCTCGCCGCTCGTGGAGGGCGACAAGGTGTACATCGTGACCAGCCGCTGCGAAGTGCTCTGCCTCGATCTGAATGGGCAGACCAATGGCAACGACGGCCCCTTCAAGGACGAGGGGCAGTACATGACCGGTCCCGGCAAGCCAAAGGTGGAGGTGACCGCGAAGGACGCCGACATCCTCTGGCGCTACGACATGATGGATGAGCTCGGCGTCTTCCCGCACAACGCTTCGAACTGCTCCGTCATCGCGGTCGGCGACACGCTTTTCGTCTGCACGTCCAACGGCCAGGACTGGACACACGTCAACATTCCCTCGCCGCTCTCGCCCTCCTTCATCGCGCTGAACAAGAAAACCGGCGAACTCCTCGGTGAAGACGACGCCGCGATCGGACCACGCATCCTGCACGGCCAGTGGACCTCCCCAGCGGTCGGCGTCGTGAATGGCAAGACGCAGGTGTATTTCGGCGGCGGCGACGGCGTGCTCTACGCGCTCGACACGACTCCGGTGAAGGAAGGCGACGTCAGCCTGATTAAGAAGGTCTGGTGGTTCGACGCCGTGCCGGAGGAGTACAAGAAGGACAAGACCGGCAAGCCGATCAAATACCCGGCCGCCGAAGGCCCGAGCGAGATCAACTCCACGCCCGTCTTCTATAAGAACCGCGTTTACGTCGCCATCGGCCAGGATCCCGAGCACGGCGAAGGCGTGGGCCGCCTCGTCTGCGTCGATCCGACCAAGACGGGCGACGTGACCAAGACCGCACTGATCTGGGATTACAAGGACGCCAAGCGCAGCATTTCCACGGTGTCGATCGACCCCGCCAACGGCCTCCTCTTCCTCGCCGACTTCTCGGGCTTTGTGCACTGCCTCGACGCCGAGACGGGCAAGGTGAACTGGGTCCACGACATGCAGGCCCACATGTGGGGTTCGACGTTTGTCGTGGATGGCAAAGTGTACGTCGGCGACGAAGATGGTGACGTCGTCGTGCTCGCCAGCGCCAAGGAGAAGAAGGTGCTGAGCGAAGTGAACATGGGCGCGCCTGTGTACTCGACGCCGATCGTGGCGAACGGCCTAATGTACGTCGGCAGCCAGACGCATCTCTTCGCCATCGGTGCGGGCGCCAAACCCGTGACCGCTTCGGCTGCGAAGTAAGACGCGAAGGCCAGTCGCGCTCCGCATCCGTTGACTCACGCGCGCGGGTGTGCGGAGTCGTAAGCCTTTTTGAGGCGCTCCACGGTAACGTGCGTGTAGATCTGCGTCGTGGAAAGACTCGCGTGGCCGAGCAGCGACTGGACGCTGCGCAGATCCGCGCCGGCATCGAGCATGTGGGTGGCAAAGCTGTGCCGCAGCTTGTGCGGGCTGAGTCTCACAGGAATGCTCGTGTGCCGGAGGTAGCGCTGGATGAGCAGCCAGACATTTGCCGCAGCGAGCCGCTTGCGGACCTTGCTGATGAAGAGCGGTCCCACTTCCACACGCGCCTGTTGCCGGTAGTGCTGGATCGCCTTCAGCGCCGGCGCGCCGACTGGCACGATCCGCTCCTTGCGGCCTTTGCCGAGGACGCGGACACTTTCCGAAAAGACATCGATGCTCTTCACATCGAGCGAGACGAGCTCCGCGAGGCGGAGGCCACTGGAGTAGAAGAGCTCGAGGATCGCCGCGTCACGCGCCGGCATCCACGTCGGAGCCTGCGGTTGCTTATCGATGCGCAGCGGCGCAGTCAGGAGTTCATCGATCTGCTTGGTCGTGAGGACGACGGGCAGCTTGCGATCGAGCTTCGGCAGGAGCACCTCCTTGAGCGGATTCGTCTTCAGTCCGTGGCGCTCGGTGAGGAATTTGAAAAACGTGCGCAGGGCTGCGAAGTGGAGCCGCTGCGTTGGCTTGGCCATGCCGCTTTTCGCGCACTCGAAGAGGTAGCGCCGGAAATGATCCGCCGTGAGGTCATGCCAGCCGGGCGCCGGGATGAGCGTGCGAAAGCGCGTGAGCGCATGGCGGTAGTTCGTGACCGTTCGCGGGGAGGAATTGCGCTCGACCTCGAGAGCCCGGAAGAATTCCTCGGCATGGCGGTCGCGGGTGGGCGTCTTCAAATCACGACGAAGCTAGGGCAGAGGGACCCGGCGCACAATGAGCCAGCGGCGAGACCTGCGGCCGGCTACAGGATCAACTGGAAGGAGAGGACGTCGAGCCACTGCCCGTGTTTGTAGCCGACTTCGGAAATGCGTCCACAGAGCTTGAAGCCAAAGGCCTCGTGCAGCCGCACACTCGGCACTTGTTCAGCCGAGATTCCTGCGATCATCGTGTGATGCCCGAGCGCCCGGGCTCGCTCGATGAGATCGGCGAGCAACGCGCGGCCCGCGCCGCGCCGCTGCCAGTCGTCCCGGACGTACACGGAATTCTCCACCGTCCGGGAGTAGGCCTCGCGGCTATGGAAGACATTCAGCGACGCCCACGCCACGACCTCCGATCCCGCTTCGGCCACCGTGACGGGGTGCATCGCATCATGACGCCGAAACCACGCGAGGCGGTCCTCCGCCGTCTCGGGCACGATCTGATAGGTGCAAGTCGAGTGCAGCACGTAGTGATTATAGATCGCGTTGATGGCCGGGAGGTCAGACTCCATCGCCAGACGGATCACAAAATCAGCGTTCATTGGGCAGGGTATTTGGAGCTCATAAACTACATTCTAAATAGCTGCCACAGTTCCCGGCAGTCGGGCGCGCCGCGAGCACTCACGCCATATCTTGTGGTTCCGAGGGTTCTAGCTGCGGCACGGAGCACAAGATATGGGAGAGGCCGGTGGCATATTTTCGGCTTCTCAGGTTGACACATCAGTCACTCCAGCATTTAGCAAAACTCTGCATCTCCGTCGATGTCTCGCTTCACTCATACTCCCCGCCAATTTTGGTTTGCCGCACTAGCGCTTTCGCTGGTCTTCGCGACTGCCGGACACGCTTCAGCAGCGCTCAATGCACAGGAAATGGAGCTCGCAGCGCGGATCATCAATGACGGCAACCAAGGGCGAGCCTCGGTAACGGTGGATGCCACGCTCTCAGCCGTGGCGCGGGCCAAAGCTGCGGACATGGCGAACCGGGAGTATTTCTCCCACACCAATCCCGACGGCAAAGGCGCGAACTACCTCGTGCGGCAAGCCGGCTATCCGCTGCCGAGCTACTATTCGACCGCCGCGAATGGCAACAACATCGAGTCGCTCGCCGCGGGTTACTCGTCTGTCTCATCGGTCTGGACTGGCTGGATGAACTCCCCGGATCACAAGCGCCACATCCTCGCCGAGACATCGTTCTTCGCGGAGCAGACGGCACTGGGCGTCGGCTTCTACGAGGACTCCGGATCTCCATTCCGCTACTACTGGGTGATTCTCACGGCCCCGCCGTCGGGTCCGAAGCTGACCATTGCGTCGCCGGCAGCGGGCGCTTCGGTCACTTCCTCCAGCGTCAGCGTGACGGGCAGCACGGGCGGCTCGCCGGTGGCCAGCTCCGTCCAGGTCCGCGTCGAGAATGAGAATGGCAACGGCAGCTACGCGAGCGCGAGTGGCAGCACGAGTTGGAACGCAACGATCAGCGGCCTCGCACCCGGCGTGAACACCCTCCGCGTCCGCAGCATCGACGCCGGTGGCGACGTGATTACCGAGACGACGCGGGCGGTCCGCTACGTCGTCATGAAAAGCCTGACGGTCTCGACGGACGGCGATGGTATCGTCTCACAGGCCTTCTCCGGAACGACGGAGCGCGAGGTCGGCCGCGCTTACAGCATCGGCGCAGCCCCGCGTGACGGCTCGATTTTCTCGCACTGGTCTGGCGGCGAGTATTCGCAGAATCCAGTGCTCACCTTCGAGATGCGCGAAGGCCTCTCGCTGGTCGCCAACTTCATCCCGAACCCCTTCGTCGCTCGGAAGGGCGGCTACAATGGTCTGCTCTCCGGCGATAGCGCGTCGCATGCGACCTCGGGCATGGTGCGCGTGGTCGTCGGCAGTGCCGGCGCGGTGACGGGCTCGGTGCGGCTCGGCGGAGCGGTCCACAATTTCACCGGAAAGCTGAATCCATTCGGCGACGCGACGATCACGATCCCGCGAAGTGGCCGCGCCTCGCTGACGCTGACCCTGGACCTCGACGTTGACGGCAGCAGCGACCGCATTTCCGGAACGCTCTCGGACGGTAATTTCACCGCGGAGTTTGCCGCCGATCGCGCCTGGCAGGTGGGAAGTGATCCGAGTCCGTTTGCCGGACGCTACACGGTCGCGCTGCCAGCGGCCACGAGCGGCGCTTCCACCCCGCAAGGCACCGGCTGGGCCGTGCTGATCGTCTCGACCAGCGGCGTGGCCTCCCTCACGGGCAAGCTCTCCGACGGTGCACCGATCTCCGCTTCGGCCGCAGTGTCGCGTGACGGCCTGCTGCCGCTCTTCAACACGCTGTATTCTTCGCTCGGATCATTCTCTGGCTCCGCTCAATTCCGCTCCACCTCGGTCTCGGATCTCGACGGTGCCTTTTACTGGCACAAGCCAGAGGTGCCGAGTGCCGCCCGCTACCGCTCGTCCTTCAGTGTCGAGAATTCCATCGTCGGCAGTCGCTACCGTCCGCCGACTTCCGGCCAGCGGGTCATCTCGTTGGATGCCGGTGCGGCGAACGCAAACGTCACGTTGAGCGGCGGCAATCTTGATTCGAGTTTCACCCAGACGGTAACCGTCTCGGCCTCCAACGCCGTCACGCCCTACGCTCCGGTCCGCAAGGGTTTCACTTCCGGCATCGCGACCGCGAATGGCTTCTTCGTCGGCATTTTCAGCGACCCGACCACGAATGTCACCCGCCGCTTCGAGGGTGTCTTCCTGCAAAAACAGAACGCCGGATTCGGATTCTTCCTCGGCGCGACGTTGAGCGGGGAAGTGGACTTCTATCCGGCCACGGAATAGTCGGAGAACGGCCGCGCACGACGCGGATTTCGATTCACGCGGACGAATGGGTGGGCCACATTTGCCGCGCCATGACTCCCCTCTCCCGCCGTCGTTTCCTCCACGTCACCGGACTTAGTCTTCTCGGCGCGAGCGCCGCCTCCGCAGTCGCTCCTTTCCGCCGGCCCGGCTCTCCGCGACTCCAGCTCAGCCTCGCGGCATATTCGTTTCGCGACACCTTCAAGGAATCCAAAGGAAAGCCGAATCCGAAAGGCACGCTCGAGATGCCGGGCTTCATCGACTACTGCGCGGATCACGGCTGCGCAGGCGCGGAACTCACGAGCTACTTTTTCCCGGCGAATCTCACTCGCGAATATCTTCTCGAGTTGCGGCGCCAGGCTTGGATCCGCGGGATTGCGATCAGCGGCACGTCGGTCGGCAATACTTTCACCCACGACGCCGGCCCGAAGCGCGACGCCGAGATCGCGCTGGTCAAGCAGTGGATCGACAACGCCGCGATCCTCGGCACGTCGCATGTCCGCGTTTTTGCCGGCAACGTGCAGAAGGATCAGACGCCAGAGCAGGCAGTGAAGAACTGCATCGGAGCGCTGGAAGAATGCGGTGAATACGCGGGCCGGCAGGGTGTCTTTCTCGGCATCGAGAATCACGGCGGCATCGTCGCGGAACCCGCCGGGCTGCTGGAGATCATCAAGGCCGTGAAGAGCCCGTGGGTCGGCGTGAATCTCGACACCGGCAACTTCCACGGCGCGGATCCCTATGCCGAGCTCGCGCAATGCGCGCCTTACGCAGTCAATGTGCAGGTAAAGACGGAGATCAAGCGCGCCGGAGCGGCCGCCGCGGAACCTGCCGATCTCGCCCGCGTCGTGAAAATTCTCCGCGATGCGAACTACCAGGGCTGGGTGGTGCTCGAGTACGAGGCCAAGGAAGATCCCGCCAAAGCCGTGCCCCCACTGCTCGCGCAACTGGGGGGCTTGCTTGCTGGCGGAGCGCCGACGAAGACGGAAGCCGCGTGGACTCCGCTCTTCGATGGCAAAACGCTCGATCGCTGGAAGACCACGGCATTCAGCGGGCAGGGCGAAGTGAAGGTCGTCGATGGTGCCATGGTCCTGGACATGGGCGGCGATCTCACCGGCGTGAACTTCACCGGCGACACCCCGAAGATGAACTACGAGATCTCCCTCGAGGCCCAGCGGCAGATGGGCACCGATTTCTTCTGCGGCCTCACCTTCCCCGTCGGCGAATCCGCGGCGACGCTCGTGGTCGGCGGTTGGGGCGGCGGTCTCGTCGGCATCTCGAGCATCGATGGAAATGACGCGTCGGAAAACGAGACCACCCAGATCATGAAGTTCGAGGCCGGCCGCTGGTATCGGCTGCGCGTGAAGGTGACACCGGAATTCCTCGAGACGTGGATCGATGACGAGCAGATGGCGCGCGTCGAACTGAAGGACAAGAAGATCGAAATGCGGGCCGGCGAGATCGAGCTCTCGAAGCCTTTTGGCATTGCGACTTTCCGCACGCGCGGAGCGATGCGGGACATCAAGCTGCGCAAGCTATGAAGACCGCGCTGCTGGCGCTCCTGGCCCTCGTTCCCACCGCGCAGGCCTGGGATCCGGCGGGCCACATGCTCGTCGGTCAGATTGCGTGGGAATACACCGGCACGACGGCTCGCGAGCGCGTCTTCGAACTCGTCCAGCATCTCGACAGTCGCTTCAACGAAGGCCGGCAATACAACTTCATCACCGCCGGCTGCTGGATGGACGACATGCGTGGACTCGGCCGCGACTACCAGTGGGGCCCGCTGCACTACGTCACCATCCCGTGGACGGAGTCCGGCGAGCCCGCGCCGATCCCCGAAGGTCCGCATGTCGTCAGCGCCATCGCGGAAAACATCGCCACACTTCGCGATCGCTCGGCGCCATTTGAGCGTCGCGTCGAGGCCATCGGCATGCTCATGCATTTCTACGGCGACATCCACCAGCCGCTCCACACCACCGATCGCAACAACGATCGCGGCGGCAACGCCTACCTCATCGCCGGCGTGGACTTCTCCGATCTCAAAACGAAGCGCGGGCACAACCTGCACACCTTCTGGGACAAGGCGTTTCGTTTCGCCACTCGCGAGGGAAAAATCGTGGAGCTCTGGAATGCGCCGGAACTCCACGAACGCCCGAACGCGCCCGGCGAGCGTGCGATCGCGCTCCAGGCCCAGAAGATCATCCTCTCGCATCCGCGCGACAGTTTCCCGGAGCTGCAGACGAAAGCCGACGGGGCGGCGATCGCGCAGGAAAGCCACCGGCTCGGCTGCCGGTCCGCCTACCCGCCGGGAGAGCCGCCAGTCGGTGAAGTGCGCACGCTCACACCCGAGTTTGTCCAGACGTCGTATCCACTCGCCACCCGCCGCGTTGCCCTCGCTGGTTATCGCCTGTCCGCGATTCTCAACGAGATCTTCGCGCCATAGCGCAGTTCCGATTCTCCCGCTTCCCTTGGGCACTCAACCGGCTATACCGGCTGCCCATGTTCGTATTTAGCCTGATCGGCCGAGCCCTCGGCTGGTTGTGCCTTACCTTGGGAATGATGTTCCTCGCGGCGTGGGCGGCGGGCGCGCTCTTCTTCGACGGCCCGTTTGGCGCGGTCAATGCCGTGCTGGCGGCCGGTCTGCTGCTGGCCTTGCTGGCGGTGGTGTTCTTTGTCCGGCCCGGGGCCTTGAAGGTCGCGGTTTTTCTCGCCATCTGCGCTGGGGTGGCCGGTTGGTGGTTCACCCTCGAGCCGCGCCAGGACCGGCAATGGCAGGCGGACGCCGCACTGACG
>JANPIS010000362.1:0-2988 GCA_031425095.1 Chthoniobacteraceae bacterium | reverse complement strand
CCCAAGCGGATCCATGCGCTTGTGGCAGCCGGCGCATTCCGCGCGCGACGAGTGTTCCTCAAGGCGCTTCCGCAGCGAGGCGGTCTGATCCACCGGCGATTGATTACCGAGCGGCGGCACATTCGGCGGCGGCGGCGGTGGTGGCGTGCCGAGGATTTGTTCGAGGATCCACTTGCCGCGAATGACCGGCGAGGTACGCGTGGGCGTGGAGGTCGAGATGAGGACGCTGCCCATCGTGAGCACGCCTCCGCGCGGCGAATCGGCCGGCAAGGTCACACGCTGGAATTTCTCCCCCTGCACTCCGGGGATGCCGTAGTGTCGCGCGAGCTTTTCATTCAGAAAGGTGAAGTCCGCGGCGAGCAGATCGGTGATCGGGCGATCCTCCGTCGCGACAGCCTGGAAGAAGAGCTCGGTCTCTTCCTTCATCGCACCCTTGAGCTGATCGTCCCAACCCTTGAAGACGCCGGGATCGAGGGCCACCTCCCAGATGTTGCGGATCTGCAGCCACTGGCCGGCGAAGCTGCCGAAGAAGGACCGCGCGCGCCAGTCCTTGAGCATCCGCGTCACTTGTTTTTCGAGCTGCTCATCGCGACGCAGCGCGTTCTCAGCGGCGAGCTTGAGCAATTCGTCGTCGGGCATCGAATTCCACAGGAAATACGAGAGCCGCGAGGCGACCTCGAAGTCGGTCAGTTCGCGCACGTCGCCGGGCTTCAGCTCCGGCGGATCGAGCTCCCAGCGGAAGAGAAAGTGTGGCGAGCACAGCGCGGCCTGCACCGCGATCTGCATGCCTTCGAGAAAGCTCCCGCCGTTCAGCAGCGACATCTCCACGAACCGCGCGAGACGCTTCACCTCATCATCGGTGGGCGGCCGGCGATACGCGCGGCGCGCGAAATTGCTCAGCAATTCACGCGCGACGACCGCTTCTTCGCCAGGCTGCGGCATGCGTGTGATGACGCGGCGGTGGCTGTCGGGCGGGTTCGCACCCGGATCGAGCCTGATGCCGCGATCCACGATCTCCGCGGCGGCTACGAGATACTTCTCCATCAACAGCGGCGAGATCGAGAGTACGTCGCCGATGTTGTCGAACCCATAGCCGACTTCGTCCGCCGGGAAATCCTCGGGCCAATAATCGACGCCGAGCAGATCGCGGATGGTGTGGTGATACTCCTCGCGGTTCAGCCGGCGGATCGTGACGCGCCCCGGATTCGCCGGCCCGCTGCAATCTGCCGACGTCAGCTCGGCATCGATGAAGCGCACGATTCGTTCGCGCTGGTCGCCGGAAGGCTGCGGCTTCTTCTCCGGCGGCATCTCGTGCGACTCCACGAGTTCCGCGATCTTCTCCCAGATCTTGCGATCGCCGGGCACGTTCGGCTTCGCCAGATACGGCTCCAGATTGAAGTCGCCCTTCTGCGTCTGATCGTCGTGGCAATCGAGGCAGTATTCCTCCAGCACCGGCTTGAGATGTGCCGCAAACGTCACCGGCCCATCAGCCAAGGCTGCGCTGCCCAGCAGCGATCCAAGTGTGATGATAAGAATGAAACGGGCGATCATGCAGGCGGGGACGATACGGCTGACAATCGCCGCGCGCCGCCACGATTTAGGCCCACACGACTACTCCGGTCGCAGCGGCACCTCGGCGACCGGATGCGAACGGTGGGGCGTCGTCGGAAAGGTGTCGCGGGGCGAAGACGATCCTGCGACCGCCTTTTCCTGCGCGACGACGTCGTCGATGAAGATGTCCATCTGCTGACCGACGAAGAGCTGGAGCGCGGGATCGGCGACCTCATAGACGATCTGCAAGACACGCGTGTCCACGCGTTCGGTACTGTCGCCGGAGAGCGACCGTTTCGGCACCACCATGGGCTCGATGCGCACAAATTTGAGCGGCGTCTGGAGATCGGCATTGCCGCGGACGTGAGCGGTCGCAGCGGCCTCGGGACGCACGCGCCAGCCTTCGTGTTCATCCACATCCACACGCACATGCATGGGGTGGAGCTTGCCGAGCACGAGCATCGGCTGCGTGGTCTGACCCGCCGGGGCAAATTCCCCGACGCGCACTTTCAATTGAATGACCTCCGAATCCATCGGCGCGCGGACGGTGCTGCGCTCGATCTCCGTCTCCGTGGCCCGCACGCCGGCTTCCGCAGACGCGACTTCCGCCTTGGCCTCGGCCAGCCGCGCGCCGGCCACTTCGCGAGCGAACCGGCGCCGCATCAACTCGTCGGCGCTGATGACATTGGCCGTGCCGCCGAGCTTCTGGGCGCGCTCGAGTTGGTCGGAGACATCGTTGAATTGGGTCTGCACCGTCTCCATGCGGGCGCGGGCAGATTCGAGCGTGGCCTGGCGGACACCCTGTTCCGCCTGCAGATGCCGGAGATCGAGCTGAAAGAGCGGATCGTTCTGCTTCACCGACTCTCCGACCTGCACGAAGACCTTTTCCACCACGCCGGGCAGCGCCGTGCCGATGGCGATCGCCTCGGAGTTTGGCTCGACGATTCCAACCGCGGCGATCGTCTTCGAGAAGCTGGAGCTCGGCGGAGGTGAAGGCGGATCTGATTTCAACTGCACGGGCTGGTTGCGCAGCATGGACATCGTCGCGTAGCCGATGGCGGCGAGGGCGAGCAGTGGCAGGATGAGGCGCTTCATGACGTGCGGTTATTGGAAGACGGCGAGCGGAATGTGTGCCGCCGACTCCACGTGGACAATCGCCCCATCATCCATATGCGCAATGGTGTTGGCAAAGTGGAAGACGCGGCTGTCGTGCGTGACCACGACCACCGCCCGATCCGGATGCACCGCAGCCATCGCGAGCAGGTCCATCACGGCTTCTCCGGTCGCGTGATCGAGGGCGGCCGTCGGCTCGTCGCAGATGATCAGCCGCGGCTCATGCACGAGCGCCCGGGCCAGGGCGACCCGCTGCTGCTGGCCACCGGAGAGCTTGCTGGGATACACGTCCGCTTTGGCCTCGATGCCGAGCTTCACGAGGAG
>JANPIS010000361.1:0-1729 GCA_031425095.1 Chthoniobacteraceae bacterium | reverse complement strand
GCCAGCTTGTTCTCGCCCGGCAGGAGCTTGATCCCCGCTTCAAATTCAAACGGCTGAAAGTAATCCGCACCGGCTGGCTTCAGGCCCGAGGCCTTGAAGTATTCCGCCGCCCACTCCGCCGTCGCGCGCGCGCCGTCCGTGCCCGTGCCGCGTCCACCGCGGTCCTCCGCTGCGAGCCATTCCACCTGATTCCGCAGATCCGCCGCCCTGATGTCCACCGCCAGCGGCTCGGCTTTCGCCACCGCACCTGCCGTCACTGCCGCGCGCATCGTCCCGCTGCTCGATCGCAGCCATCCCGATCGCTCCGCGCGCACGGGCGATTGCGTGAGCGCCGCGAGCGCCGCGTCGTGATTCCACTCCGCCATGAAGAGCTGCGACTTCCCATCGCTCGTCCGGCCCGAGGTCCAGCACAGCTTTTTCCCATCCGGTGAGAAGACCGGCAAGCCATCAAAGCCCGCCGTGAACGTCACCCGCACCGGCTCGCGCGTGCCCTGGCGATCCACGATGAAGATCTCGAAGTTTTCAAACCCCAGCTTGTTCGACGTGAAGACGGCGTAGAGCCCGCTCGGGTGAAAGTAAGGCGCCCACGACATCGACTTGAAATCCGTCAGCCGCACCACGTCCGAGCCATCGAGCGCCATCGTGAAGACGTCCGCATTCATCCCACTCGCATCGAAGCGACGCCAGATGATCCGCTGTCCATCCGGCGAAAAGAACGGCCCGCCATCGTAGCCCGGCTCCTTCGTGAGCTGCCGCACATTCGAGCCGTCCGCGTCCATGAGGTAGATGTCGCCGAACCACGCCGGATCCTTTTCCAGCCGCGCCTTCTCTTCCGCCGAGAGCTCTCGCCCATAGGCCCCGCGCAGCGAGCAAAAGACGACCTGCTTTCCATCCGGTGAGAAGGACGCCTCCGCATCGTAGCCGGGCGAATCCGTGAGCCGCTGGAGCTGCGTCCCGTCTTGATTCGCGGTGAAGATCTCCATCGCCGCATCATAATCCCAGGAGTAGCGCCGCTGCTTGCCGCTCGCGCGGAATTCCACCTCCGCCTTCTGCTTCGCCGCCGCCTCTGGATCGAGATGCGTGGACGCAAAGAGCAGTCGCGAAGTCCCCGGCTGAAAAAACGCGCACGTCGTCTTCCCCGCCCCCGTCGAAACCCGCGTCGTGTCTCCGCTCCCGAGATCGAGCTGGTAGATCTGATAAAACGGGTTCCCTTCCTCCCGCTCGCTTTGGAAGACGAGCCGATTCCCATCCGGATGAAAGTATCCCTCCCCACTGCGCTTCCCTTCGTAGATGAGCTGCCGCGGATTCGCGATGAAGCGCGCCTCCTCCGCGGCATCATCGGCAATGGCCGCGACGAGAGTGAGGACGAGGGAGCAGACAAAGAGAGGGGCAAAGCGAAGCATGGGAAAGAGAGTGTTTAACGTCGGTTCGCTGACATGTCATCTATCCCGCGGCGGCGGAGACATAAGACGGTCGTAGGAGAATCGTCCGAAAACACATCCGCCGCGAAGGAGCGGTGCAGTGCTACAGTTGCTGGATGCCCCACACAACCGCCCGCCACCGGCCACCTCCGGTGAGCCCACTGCCGCTGTCCGCTGGCGAGATTCTGGAAGCGGGGCGCGGGCGGCGGCGGTTGAAGGTGACGCGGGTTTCGGTGGTGCTGCCGCATTTGCCAGCGGGGATGCATGGGTTTCGCATCGCGCAAATCAGCGACCTGCATCTGGAGCCG
>JANPIS010000360.1:0-6290 GCA_031425095.1 Chthoniobacteraceae bacterium | reverse complement strand
CGATACGCCGCCGAAGTCAGCACGAGCCGGTGCAGCTTCTTCATGCTCCAGCCCTGCGCGACAAATTCGCTCGCGAGCCAGTCGAGCAACTCCGGATGCGTCGGTCGGTCACCGAGATGCCCGAAGTCCGCGACCGAACCGACGAGGCCGCGTCCGAAATGATGATGCCATACGCGATTCACGAGGACGCGCGTGGTGAGCGGATGCTGGCCATCGGTGAGACTGCGGGCGAAAGCGAGGCGGCGTCCACTCGTCGGCAGCGCGCTGTCCTTTTGCGGAATTTCCGTCGGACGCAGCGACGCGAGGATCGTGAGTTCACCCGGCTGCACCTGCTCGCGCGGCTGAGTGGGTTCGCCGCGACTGAAGAGGTGCGTGGCCGGCAGTGGTGTCCCCGCGATTTCATTGAGCACCGGGATGAACTCTTCGACCGGCTTGCGCTTGCGGATCTCTGCCGCGCGATCGGCGAAGACCTTCAGCTCCGCCTCGTGCTTCGTCTTGTAGGTGCGGTCATAGAGATAAAGGGAACCGGCGCTGAGCTGATTGATCGTCGGGTGCGCCTTGAGGAGTTTGAGTTGCTCTGGCGTGCGCTTTTTCGCCTCCGTCTTGAAAGCCGCGCGCAACGGCTCCCGCACGTCCTCGGGCTTCGCGTCGAGCTCCCAGCCGAGCACTTTCTCGATGAATTCGTCCTCTTTCACCTTCCGCTCGGCTTCCACAGTCTTCGCCTCTTTCTCGATCTCTGCCGCTTTCGCCCGCTCGGTATCCGGCATCAGCGAGACGAGCCGCGCCGCCGGCACGCGCCACTTTTCCGGATCCAACGCCGGCTCGAAGATCGCGCGCATCCGGTAGTAGTCCGTCTGCGGGATCGGATCGTGCCGGTGATCGTGGCACTGCGCGCAGCCGACCGTCATCCCGAGCAGCGACGACGACACGACTTTGATCGTTTCGGAGACCACAGCATTGCGCGCGATCTTCTGCTCGGTGGTCGCAGCGCCAGCGGTGCCATCCGGCACCATGCGCAGGAAGCCTGTGGCGGAGAGTTTCTCGATCGCGTCCGGCGCGAGATTCTTTAGCGGGCCAGTCACCATCTCGTCGCCAGCAAGCTGCTCGCGGATAAATTCGTCGAAGCGCTTGTCCGAGTTGAAAGCGCGAATCACGTAGTCGCGATATTTGTGCGCCCACGGCCGCACCGGATCAGCATCCGAGTAACCGTCCGAATCCGCATACCCTGCGACATCGAGCCAATGTCGCCCCCAGCGCTCGCCGTAGTGCGGTGAAGCGAGCAGCCGATCCACGAGCCGATCATTGGCTCCGGGCGCCGTGTCCGCGAGAAAAGTGGCTGCTTCGTCCGGCGTCGGCGGCACCCCAGTGAGGTCGAAAGTCACGCGGCGCAGCAGCGTCCGCCGATCCGCCTCCGGCGCGAACTCCAGCCCCTTCTCCGCGAGCTTCGCGAGAAGGAAAGCGTCGATGGGATTCCGAACTTCGGATTTCGAGTTTCGAATCTCCGGCGCGGAGCGCGGCTGGATCGGCTGAAAGGCCCAGAACTCCCGCTCTTCCTCCGTAATGAAAAACTTCGGCACCTCCGTCGGCTCCGGTCGCGCCGTCTTCGCTCCCTGCGCAATCCACTTTTCCAAGGTCGCGATCTCCGCCGGCTTCAGCTTGTCCCCCTTCGCCGGCATCTCCCCCTCGCGCACCAGCGCCAGCATTTCACTCTCCTCCGGCTTCCCCGGCACCAGCGGATGCGCGCCTTCCTCCGACGGCTTCTCCATGAGGCGCCGCAGCCGCAGATCGACCCCGCCCTTCAACTTCTCTCCTTCGCCATGGCAGTGAAAACAATGCCGCTTCAAAATCGGCCGCACATCGCGCTCGAAGGTCAGCTCCGGAACTTCCGCACCTGCGGTATTCGCGGCGGCAGCAGCGGCAAGAATGAGGAGCGAGCGTGGAAGGGGATGCATTCGGGGAACAAGCGCCCAGGCGCCAACGTTCCTATCTTGAAAAAGCAGCGTTCTTAGGGCACCGCAACGCCGTCCCGCTCTGTCGTCCACTTCGCCTCGAGCACACACTGAATCCCGATAGTGGGTTGGGCGGGACTCGAACCCGCAACCAACGCCTTAAAAGGGCGCTGCTCTACCATTGAGCTACCAACCCGGCTCCAGAAAAGCGGGCGGATGGATAATTCACGCGCCGAGGTGGCGCAAGGAATTATTCCGGCTACCCTGCGCGCCTTCATGCGCTCTGCGATCACGCCCAAGAATGCATCCCGCCAGCGAGTCCTGGCGTGGGCTGTTGCCGTCTGCGTGGGGCTGGTCGCGGGATACTTCGCGATGTCGCGGCGCGCGGTCGATCCGTTGCTGGGGACGCCGATGCTCGCGCTGGAGGCAGCCAGCGGGAAGGCGGTGTATTTCAATGCGGCCGCGCATCCGTGGCTGAAGACGCGGCGGCCGGACCTTCTCCCGCCGGATGCGGTGGATGTCGAAAGTGAACGCGTGCGCAGTTACGTGCAGGCAGTGGAGAATCCCAAGGCGTTTCGGCAACTCGATCGGCAGTATCGCTTCGATACGCTGCTCCTCGTGGGGAATCCCAGCGAATATCGGCCGCTGCTCGATCACCTCGTGGAGGCGAAGGACTTTCAGCCCGTCTATGTGGACCACTGGGCGATCGTTTTCCAACGTGGTGCGAAGCGCGCGTGGGAGCCCGCCGATCTCGCCGGGACGCGGGAACGCATTGCGCCACTCGGCAACGCGGATCGCGCCACGTGTCTGGCGGAGACGGCGGTGCGACTCTCGGCGCTGCGGCGACTGGACGAAGCGCGCGCGCTGCTCGACGAAGCGGAAGGGCTCGATGCGGACTCGCCGACGATGTGGAATGGGCGTGCCGTGCTGCATTCACAGCAGGGCGAGTGGAAGGAGGCGCTGGCCTGCGCGGATCGCGCGCTCGATGGGAAGCTGGAGCCGCTCTCCGCGGTCGCGACGAAGGCGCAGGCGCTCTACGCGATGAAGGAATTCTCCGCGGCCTATGAGCTGTCACGCCGGCTGGTGGAGCGGGTGCCGGAAGATCCGGGCATCCTGTTCTATCACGCAAAAATCGCGCACGAGGCCCATGCATACCGGGCAGAGATCGTTGCGCTGGGGAAACTGATCGCGCTCGCGGAGGCCGCTCGGCGACCGACCTCCGGCTACCACATCTACCTCGGGCAGGCCTACGCGGCGGTGAGCGATGGCGAGGAGTCGATCGCGGCCTTCACCAAGGCGCTCGGCGATCCGGAACTTCCGAAAGAGCAGCGGGATTTTGCGCAGGAGAATATTCGTCGCATCAAGAGCCGGACGGGATTGTGAGGGGGAGCAGTGCGCGGAGATCGTTGTGGGGACGGTCGAGGCGGAAGACTTGCAGGCCCGCAGCTTCTGCGCCCGCCCAGTCGCAGCGCGCATCGTCGCCGACGTGGAGCGCTTCGGCGGCGGTGCAGCCCGCGAGCGCGAGCGCGCGCTCGAAGATGTGCGGGTCGGGTTTATCGGCGCCGACCTCGCTGGAGATGACGAGATGGCGAAAGCGGTGCGCGATCCCGAGTCCATTGAGGATGGTGCGGAGTCGGCCGTCGAAGTTGGAGATGACACTCACTTCGCAGCAGCCAGCGAGCGTGCTCAGCACCGCCTCGACTTCGGGGAAGAGCTCCCACACGCCGGGTTTGGTGAACTCGGCGTAGAGTTCGGCAAAATACGCTTCGCGGTCCATCTGCCAGGAGTCGATGGCCAGCGAGTCGAGCACGCGATGCACGAGCGCTTTCCACCAGCCGCGATCATCGTCGGGCCGTGGTTCGCGAGTGGTGGCGCGGGCGGGCATCGACTTCCAAGCTGTGCGAAAGGCCGCAGTGAGGGTGTCGGCATCGAGTGCGCAGCCGTGGCGGGCGGCGACTTCGCGGTAGTGATGGCCGACGCCGCGCGGCAGTCGAATCAACGTTCCGGCCGCATCGAAGAAAATGACGCGGGGGAAACTCACTGCGCGCGCTTTTCGCTCTCACCCGTCATCGGCACGAACATTACCGGCAGCACCGCGCGCTGCTCGATTTTGCTGCCGTGTTTTTCGAGCACGATGAGCCGTTGCCCGTTCCGGTCGCCGACCGGGATGATCATCCGTCCGCCGTCCTTGAGCTGCTGCACGAATGGAGCGGGAATGTGATCCGGCGCGCACGTCACGATCACCGCATCGAACGGCGCCGCTTCGGGCCAGCCCAGATAACCGTCGCCGGCACGGACGTGGATATTCGAGTAGCCAAGCCGTTTCAGATCTGCCGCAGCTCGCCCGGCGAGCGGTTCGACGATCTCGATGGAATATACTTCACGGGCCAGCATTCCGAGCACCGCCGCCTGGTAACCGGAGCCGGTGCCGACCTCGAGCACGCGATCAGTCGGCTGAAGCTTCAGCGCTTCCGACATGAAGGCCACGATGTAGGGCTGCGAAATCGTCTGATCGTAGCCGATTGGGAGCGGGCGATCGTCGTAGGCGCGGTCGCGCAGTTCCGGCGGGACAAACTCATGGCGCGGCACGGCCTGCATCGCGGCGAGCACACGTTCGTCGCTGATTCCGCGGGCGATGAGTTGCTCCTCGATCATGTGGCGTGCGCTTTTGGTGAAACGGGTGCGTTCATCGCGCGGGGCCGCGTCGCTGCAGGCCGGGAGCAGGAGCGCGGCGATGAGCCATGCGGAGGTGGCGAGCGAATTCATGGGGCACGCTCAACGTTGCTTGCGGTCGCGGGCGGGTGCAACCGACGCAACGAGCCGCCGCACCGCCCGACGATGCGGCGACGGCATGGCGGCCTCTTCGAGCGTGGGTATCGGAAACCAGCGCTGGCCCTCGGAGAGTGTTTTCGGTGCGGCTCCGGCGAAGACGCTGAGCGTCACGCGGTGATGGGTGAAAGGGTACTCGAGCGCGAGGAGCAGTGCCGAGTCGCGCGGTCGCACGTCGAAAGCCGGCAGCTTCCACAGGCCCCGCCAGCGCCGACCGTCCTGCTGCTCGAGCAGGACGCTGCCACTCTTCACGATCCACGCGCAGTCTTCTGCGAGTGCGACCGTTTTCCGTCGCGGCTGTTTCTTCGGGAGCGTTTCCGGCTGCTCCGCCGCGCAGTGCGCGCGCACGGGACAGAGCAGGCACTGCGGCTGGCGCGGGGTGCAGACGAGCGCGCCGAGTTCCATGAGCGCAGAGTTCAAGGCGCGCGCGCCCCGCTGCGGCACGAGCGCCTCCGCCGTCGCCCACAACGTCGCGAGCCCACGGGTGCTGTCGATCGGCTCCTGGAGATTGAGCAGTCGCGCGAGGACGCGTGCGACATTCGCATCGACGATCGCGGCGGGAAGACCGAAGGCGAAGCTGGCGATCGCTCCCGCGGTGTAACGGCCGACCCCGGGCAGCGCGCGAATCGCCTCGAAATCGGCAGGCAGCGCACCGCTGTAGAACTCGGCCACGTGCTTCGCCGCGCGATGGAGATTTCGCGCGCGGGCGTAGTAGCCGAGTCCCTGCCAGGCATGGAGCACATCGCTTTCCTCCGCTTCCGCGAGCGCGGTGAAGCTGGGAAAGCGCGCGAGCCAGCGCTCGTAGTAGGGGAGAACGGTTGCGACCTGCGTCTGCTGGAGCATGAACTCCGAAACCATGATCGCGTAGGCATCGGTCGTCCGCCGCCACGGCAGATCGCGGCCATGACGGCGGAACCAGCGCGTGAGGTTCGCACGAAACTCCGCCGGGTCGGTGATCCGGGATGGAGGACTGGAACGCGAATGCTCGGGCACAGGCGGACGCTGATCCTTCGCGCGTCGCGAGACAACCCTCGTCCGCGACTCCTCGGCACTTCCAGTGATTTGGCGTTTGGGCGATCGTGGCGTTGCCGGTTAATTTGCACCACGCGCTCCGCTTCACCTCCCGCTCAACTCCTCTCTCCCGTGCCCTCCTTTCGCAAACCGCAGTCCGATCCGGACGAGCCAAAGCCGCTCACTTTATATACCTCACCGCTCACTCCCGAGCAGGCCCGGAAGCTGCGCGCATTGCTCGAAGACGAGGGCTACAAATTCGAGCCGAAGCCCTACACGCTCTACTATGCGTCGAAGGATAAGCTGAATGTCGCGGTGTATGAGAAAGGCCCGAAGGTCGTGCTGCAGGGGAAGGGGACTGGCGACTTCGTGACCTTCCGACTCGAGCCCGAGATCCTCGGCGAAGCGAAACTCGGCTATGAGGAGGTGCACGATCCGGAGATGTTTGCGCCGCACTTTGGCATCGATGAAAGCGGCAAGGGTGACTTCTTCGGCCCGCTC
>JANPIS010000359.1:0-36965 GCA_031425095.1 Chthoniobacteraceae bacterium | reverse complement strand
TCAGCCACGAACTGCTGAAGACGGAATCCGCCGTGCCCTTTGCGCAAATCGAAGAGGTGCTCCTCCGGGAGGATCAGTGGATGGGCGAGTTCGTCCATACCCGGCAGGACGGCAGGCGGATCACCGTGCTCGTGCGCAAATCGCTCGATCGCGACCCGCAGGGCCACCCTAGGATGGTCCTCGAGACCATCACCGACATCACCCAGCGCCAAGCGGCCGAGGCGGCGCTCCGGGCCAGTGAGGAGTTCAAGCGCAGCGTCATCGAGAGCAGCCCGGATTGCATCAAGGTGCTGGACCTCGCGGGCCGCCTGCTTTCGCTCGAAGCCGGGCGCGAACTGCTCGGCCTCGCGGATGTCACGCCGCTGCTTGGCCAGCCGTGGGTCGATCTTTGGAAAAATGAGGACCGCGCCGCGGCGCAAGCGGCCGTCGTCACGGCGGCGGCGGGCGGCGAAGGGCATTTCGTCGGCTTCTTCCGCACCTTCGACGGCCACGACAAATGTTGGGACGTGGCGATCTCGCCGATCCGCGATGCGCACGGCCAGCCTGCGCGGCTGCTCGCCGTCTCCCGCGATGTGACCGAACGGCGCGCCGCCGAGCAGGCGCTGCATGACAGCGAAGCGCGCTTCCGCGCTGCCGTGGGTGCCGTGAGCAGTCTCATCTGGACCAACAACGCCCAGGGAATGATGGAGGGCGAACAGGTTGGCTGGGGCAGCTTTACCGGCCAATCCCGGGAAGAGTATCAAGGCCACGGTTGGTCCGAGGCCCTGCATCCCGAGGATGCGCAACCGACCATCGATGCATGGGAGCAGGCCGTGGCGGAGCGGAGACCTTTCGAGTTCGAGCATCGCGTCCG
The DNA here is from genome assembly GCA_031425095.1 of Chthoniobacteraceae bacterium. Taxonomy (GTDB): domain Bacteria; phylum Verrucomicrobiota; class Verrucomicrobiia; order Chthoniobacterales; family Chthoniobacteraceae; genus JANNXQ01. The sequence goes on along the minus strand of JANPIS010000359.1, from coordinate 36,112 downwards.
CCGGCGCGACGGCGCATGGCGGATTTGTTCGGTTCGTGCAGTCCCGGTGTGCGCGGAGGACGGGGCGATCCGGGAATGGGTGGGAGTGCATACCGACATCACCCAAAGCCGCGAACTTGAGGCTTCCCTGTTCGCGCGCGCCGAGGAGCTGGCGCAGGCCGATCGCAGCAAGGACGAATTCCTCGCCATGCTCGCCCACGAACTGCGCAACCCGCTCGCCCCGCTGCGCAATGCCGCGGAGATCCTGCAAGCCGCCGGGGTGAGCGCCGAGGAGCGCGCGCAGGCCCAGCGCATCATCGTCCGGCAAATCGAAAACATGAGCCGGATGATCGACGACCTGCTCGACGTCTCGCGCATCACCGAGGGGAAAATTTCGCTGCGGAAAAAACCCGTGGCGCTCGAAGCCATCCTCACCGCCGCGACCAGCCTCGCCCGCTCCGGCTGTGCCGCGCATGGCCAGGAGTTGAGCGTCACGCTGCCCCCCGAGCCCGTGTGGCTCGAGGCCGACGCCACGCGGCTCGAGCAGGTCTTCAACAACCTGCTCACGAACGCCTGCAAATACAGCGGCGACGGGAGCCACATCGCGCTCACCGCGGAGGTGGTGCCGGGCTCCACTCCCGGCGCGCGCGAAGTCGTCGTCTCCGTAAAGGACGACGGCACCGGCATCGACCCCGAGTTGCTTCCGCGCGTCTTCGATCTCTTCGTGCAAGCCACGCGCGCCCTCGATCGCGCGCACGGCGGCCTCGGCATCGGGCTGACCCTCGTCCAGCGCCTCGTGAAACTGCACGGCGGCACCATCACCGCGCACAGCGACGGCCTCGACCAGGGCGCCGAATTCATCGTCCGCCTCCCCATCCTCCGCGTAGCCCCGCCGCCCCTCCCACCCCCGGCACCCGTCGCGCAGGAAGTCCCGCGCCGCATCCTCATCGTGGATGACAACACCGACTCCGCGCGCAGCCTCGCGATCCTGCAAAAGCGCCGCGGCCACGAAACGCGGACCGCTTTCACCGGCCCCGACGCCGTCACCGCCGCCACCGAGTTCCGCCCCGAAGTCGTCCTCCTCGACATCGGCCTCCCCGGCATGGACGGCTTTGAAGTCGCGCGGGCCATCCGCGCCATGCCCGCGCTTTCCGGCGTCCTGCTCATCGCCATGAGTGGCTACGGTCGAGACGAAGACCGCGCGGAAGCGAAGCTCGCCGGCTTCGACGAATACCTCGTGAAACCCGTGGACCTCGAACAACTGCGCACCTGGCTGCGCGCGCGAAAGTAATCCGCGACTTCAGTAGGCCAGAGGTTCCAAGGAGCAGGGGCGCCCTCGCCCCGAGGATCCTTGGGGCGGGGGCGCCCCTGCTCCTCGGTGGACCTCCGCGAAAAACCCGGCGGGAGTGAGCCCGCCGGGTTTGCCATGGCGGTAGCTTTTACTGGCCGACCGTCAGCGTCTCCGCATGCGCCTTGTCCTTGCCGCCGCGACAGGTGCCCATGACCTTCGCGCCGACCTTCAGGTCGTCCCACGAAGCCATTCCCTCGCCGCGTTTCAGCTTGGTCGTTTCCCCGATATGCAGCGTGTGTGCGTCCATCTTTTCATCCTTGATCGTGATCGTCTTCTCCTCGCGATTCACACCGGTGATCTTGCCTTTGAATTCCCGCTGGGTCATCGCGGCGGAAGGTTCCTGCACCGCATCGCCGGACTTGCCCGGCTGGGCCGTGGATGGGCTGCGCGCGGGCTCGGTGGTGCCTGGCGCTTTGGCCGGCGGTTCCTTCACGGAGTCGCTGGCTTTGCCGGGATTGTTTTGCGCCAGCACACTCGCGGGCAAAGCGAGCGCAGCAGCGATGGTGAGAAGCAGTGCTTGTTGTTTCATACGCTCACTTATCGCGAGCCGGCTTCGCCGTGCGGGCATGTCTTTACCCCGGCTCCGACACCAGGGCCAACGCAGCAAAGGCGCGCCGTGATGGAACGGTGGGTCGCCCGATGGCTCGCTCAGGTTGTTGCCGCGGAGGAGCGCTGGCAGCATCGTCATGTTCCTCCAAGCCTATTGCCCGATCCCGATCGAGGCTCCGGCGAACGCTCGGTGGAACGGTCAATAACGATCCAGAAACGCCCGGCGCGCCGCAAGGCTCACCGGGCGTTTTGTTTTTCGCTTGGAGTGTGCCAGGCGCCTTTGCGATGCCCGAGGCTTACACGTTGCGCTGGAGCGCGGAAGCGAGCCGCCTCTTCATCGTAAAAACGGTTGAGCCGATCCAAGAAGAAGACGGCTCGGGGAGCGGGCGGTGGGGAGCCGATGACGCGAAAGTTTGAGGCGCAACTTTACGCCTACTATGGACGCCAGAGTGACGGGCCAGCGCTGGCGTGAGCGTCAAATCCAGGAGGCTCTATTCCTCCGCCGGCAGCGCGCGTTGCAGAGTCGCCTCGATGAGGTCCGTGCCGCGCACGGGCTTGAGCAACACGGGGTGGCCGTCGATGCTCGCGCCGCACTCCACCGCGCCCGTGAGGAAGACGACGGGCACCTGTTTCAGCGTGTCGTCCCGGGCCAGCTCCGCGGCGATTTGCGCGCCGTCTTTGCCGGGCATCCTGCGATCGAGATAGATCAGGTGTGGGCGATACGCGCGGGCGGTGTCGAGGGCGCGCAACGAATCGTTTTCCTCCCGCACCGTGAATTGCCCGGTCGCGTCGAGGACGCGGCGGCAGAGCGTGGTCATGCCCGGATCGTCGTCGATGATCAGGACGCGGCGGGCGGATGGGGAAGTCGTCATGGCATGGTGGAATCGTTTGGAAGGAGGAAAGTGGCTGCTTTCCCCGCCGAATGAAATGCTCCCGATACATCCATGTTTCACGCGCGGGACGATTTGGCCTCGAACTCAATGAACCACTCATGAAAATCATTCTTGTCCTCACTTCCCTGCTCGCGTGTGCCATCCTCCAAAGCGGTTGCGCCGCGGGTGCGTCCGTCGGTCACGATGGCCATCGCCACGGAGTCGGCGTCGCCGGTTCGACGCAGGGCCCCGGTGTGTCCGGCGGAGTTCGCGCCTACTGATCGGCCCCGATTTTCCCAATGGCGGACATGCCGAAGTCCACGAGGCGGCGGGTCGCAAGCCTGTTCTTACCTGGTGCAAGTCCAGGGTCCGTCTCTCTCTTCCGTGGCTGAATATCGTCCCCACCTGCGATCGGAAGAGGACGTCCACACCGCGCGCCCTCTATCTCGCGGAACGTCGCAACTTGGGCGCGGCCGTCTCGCCGGAGAAGAGTCGCCGCTTGATCCATGCGGTGAGCGCAGGTTTCGCGAGGTCGAGGGCGAGCTTGGCAAGCGTGACGATCAAGGCGGCTTTGCCGGCCCCCCGCGCAGGCTCGCGGCGGAAGAGCGAGGGCGTCACGACCACTTTGCGGCGCAGCGGTGGGAGCTTGGAAAGGAGCAGGCCAAGTAGAGCCGCGCCGCCAAACCAGCCGGCGGGATGGGTGCGCACCCCGCGCTTCACCCGCGCGCCGACATCCAGATCGCGGGCGAGGGCTTGGCCGTAACCGGCTAACTCGGTGCGGGCGGTGGCGAGGTCGGCGATCAGGACTTCTTTGCGAGCTGGGTAAGCCATTGTTGGTCCTTTCGGAATTCTTCGAGCGTGGCGGGGAAAGCGCCGGCTTGCACGCGAGTCCAGGCGATCCAGACGAGCGCGGCGGCGGTTCCGAGATGCAGGAGCGCGGCGGCGGCGAGCACCCAGAGCCAGGCGTGCGCGGCGTCAAAGGCAGCAGCGACGGCGAAAACCACGGTGATGACGAGAAAGACATAGCCCAGCACGGCGACGAAGAGCGCACCGGCGATCAGCGAGGCGGCGAGGCCGTAGCGGGCGATGGCTTCGCGGGCTTCGATTCCCAGCAGGCTCAGCCGGGCGCGGCCATACCGTGCGGTCGCTGCCAGGAGGGCGGCGCTGTGGGCGAAGAGGCCAGGGGGGTGCGCGGGGAGCGGATGGCCGTTCATGTTGCGAGATGATCGCGGCACGAGCGGGCTTTGGTCGTATAGGTACAGCCGCGGCTGGCGGGCCCGACGTTTCGGAGGATGTCGGACCGGTCAGACTCGGCTGGCGAATCACTCCATGAGCTGGCTGCGCATCGTTCACGAAACCATTTACCGCTATACCAAGCCGGTGCGCTTTGGGCCGCATCGGCTGGTGCTGCGTCCGCGGGAAGGGCACGACTTGCGCGTCGAGGAAATGAATCTGGATCTCGAGCCGGAATACGATGTGGAGTGGAGCCGCGATGTCTTCGGCAACTCGGTCGCGACCGTCTTCTTCTTTGCGCCGTCGGAGACGTTGCGGATCAAGAATACCCTGCTCCTGCATCAGACGCGCGCCTTTCCCCGGCGCACCGATCGCCCAGTGGCGCGCCCCCGCTATCCGCTGCAATTCTCGCCGATGGAGGAGGCGGTTGCCTGCGCGTATCGCGCCTCCACGTTCCCCGATGACGTCGCGCGCGTCGGCGATTGGCTGCGCGGGGAGATTGATCCCGGCACTTTCGACGAAGCGGAGAAACTGGCGGCGGCGGTGAACCGGAAAGTGCGCAAGGCGATCGGCTATCGGCGGCGCGAGGAGAAGGGCGTGCAATCGCCCGGCGAGACGCTGGCGACGGGGAGCGGCTCGTGCCGCGATCTCGCGACGTTGGTCCTGGAATGCTGGCGGGCGCTGGGTTTCCCGGCGCGTTTTGCGAGCGGGTATCTCGATTGTGCGGCGTCGGAAGCGGGCCGCGCCTCGACTCATGCGTGGGCCGAGGCGTATCTCCCGGAGATCGGCTGGGTCGGCTTCGATCCGACGCTCGGCGCGCTCACTTCCAGCCAGCACGTCGTCACCGGCGTGAGCAATCATCCGCGCGGGGTGATGCCGATCGCTGGCACCTTTTACGGTGAGAGCGAACTCTACCAAGACATGAGTGTGACGGTGCAAACCGAGCGGATCGAGCGGGCGGTGCCGAGGTAGAAGCGGCTCTCTCCGGCGATCAAGCCGGACGCGCCGCCGACGCATTGCGGGGCGTGTCCCGCAAGACTTTATGCGGCCTGCTCGACCACGACTTTCAAACGATCGACCGTGAGTGCGCCGAATTGCGTGACGAAGGCCACATCCGTCGCATCGCGGCCGTAGGCGATGATGATGCGATTCCCCGCGGTGTGCGTGTGGGTGGCGTCGAAGGTGAACCAACGCCCGCCGACATAGGCTTCAAACCACGCATGAATGTCGGGCACTTTGAGATTCAGCGTGTAACCCACGACCATCCGCGCCGGGATATTCAGCGCGCGGCAGAGCGCGATGCCGAGATGCGCAAAGTCACGGCACACGCCCACGCGATCCCGCGCCGTATCGCTGGCCGTGGTCGCAGGCGTGCTCGTGCCGTAGCGATATTCGATGTGCGAGTTGATCCAGCGCCGGATCGCTTCCACTTGCGGAAAACCCGGCACCGCACCCGCGACCGCCTCGGCGGCGAGCGAGGCCAATTCATCCGACGGACAATACCGGCTCGGCAGCATGAAATGCAGCGCACTATCCGGCACCAGCGCGGGCGGGACGAAGCCCGCGCTTTCATCGACATCCACCGTCTCGGAGGTCTCCACGGTGCAATTCGCGGTGAGCTGGGTCGTCCCGGTCGGCAGCACCGTGCGCTGGCAAAGATTGGCGAAAGGGTCGGTGTATTCGACGACCTGCACGCGCGGCGTGATCGCGTATTCCTCGCGGCTCACCCACTGCGCTGGCCCGCTCCGTGGACGCAGCATCAGGATCACGGGCACGGGACTTTGGGCGGTGAGTACGATTTGGCAGGAAGCTTGAAGGACGCTCATGTCGCCGGACATCGCAGGTCAGTGCGGCCGCGGATGCAAGAAAGGGGAGCGGATAGGGGTGCCGCCGGACCATGATGCCCATTCCTCACATTTCGCGCATCCACCCAATTTCCCGGATGCGATCCAGTAAGCCCTATGACTAAACTCGAACTCAAAGGCTCCTGGAACGAAATCAAAGGCAAACTGAAACAGAAATACGCCGACCTGACCGACGACGATCTCACCTTCGCCGAAGGCAAGGACGACGAACTCCTCGGCCGCCTGCAAAAGAAAATGGGCCGGACCAAGGAGGAAATCCGCGACGAGATCGCGGCCCTCTGATCCGCCGCTCCAGACACGCTGCATATCGGGCGGCGCGGACTCCAGTGAGGGTGCGCGCCGTTCGCGTTTATCGGCATGGGCCGATTGCTGCTCGCATCTTGCCGCGCATGGTGGCGGGATGGTGTCCCCACCGATGAGCAGCACCCCGCACAAGATCGTCGTCATCGACGACGAGCGCACCATCCAAGCCACGCTCACGGCGGTGCTTGGCCGGAATGGCTTCGCCGTCGAATGCGCGCCGACCGCCGCGCAAGGCCAGCGCAAGATCATCGAGGTAAAGCCGCACCTCGTGCTGCTCGACCTCGGCCTGCCCGACGCGGATGGGCTCGAGGTGCTCAAGGCCATCAAAGCGGATCATCCCGCGCTGCCCGTGATGATCCTCACCGCGCACGACTCGTTGGCCAATGCCATCGAGTCGATCAAGCTCGGCGCGTTTCACTTTCTGCCAAAGCCGTATGCGGTCGAGGAACTGGTCGCGCTGTGCCGCCGCGCGCTGGAGCAGCAGGCGCTCATCGAGCAGACCGTGACGCTCACGCGGGAAAAGGAACAGCTCCAGGTGAAGCTGCGCGCCGCCGAGGAGCAGCTCGCGCCGGTGGCGATCAGCCGCCGGATGCGCGAGGTCGAGCAACTCCTTGCCCGCGTCGCCCCGACCGAAGCGAACGTCCTGCTCACCGGCGAAAGCGGCGTGGGCAAGGAAGTCTTCGCGCGCAACGTGCATGGCCGCAGCGCGCGCGCTGGCGCGACGATGGTGAAGCTGAACTGCTCCGCCTTCCCCGCAAACATGATCGAGGCCGAGTTATTCGGTTACGCCAAGGGCGCCTTTACCGGCGCCGTCACCGCCTTCCCTGGCATGCTCGCCGAGGCCAATGGCGGCACCCTCTTCCTCGACGAGATCACCGAGATGCCAGTCGAGTTGCAGACCCGCTTCCTGCGCGTTTTGCAGGAACGCGAATATCGTCCGCTCGGCACCACCAAGAATCGTCCGGTGGATTTCCGCCTCATCGCTGCCTGCAATCGTCAGCCCGCGCTCGCGGTGCAGGATGGCCGACTGCGCCAGGACTTGTACTTCCGCTTAAAGACCTTCGAGGTCGAAATTCCGCCGCTGCGCGAGCGCCGCGAAGACTTGCCGAAGCTGATCGATACCTTCCTCCGCCAATTCGCGCAACAACTCAGCCGCCCGGTCCCCACGCTGGAAGCTGAAGTGCTCGAACTCCTCCGCACTTACCCGTGGCCCGGCAACGTGCGCGAGTTACAAAACGCCATCGAGCACGCCCTGATCCTCTGCGACGGCCCGACATTACTCGCGCGCCATCTCCCGCGCGAAATCCAAACCCCCGACCTCGCCCGCTCCACCGCATTGCGCCCCACCTCACCCTCGTCCTTCGCCGACGCGGAACGCGAGACGCTGCTCGAAGCCCTCCGCCGCGCCCGTGGCAACAAAGCCGAAGCCGCCCGCCAACTCGGAATCCACCGCGCGACGATCTACGCCAAGATCAAGCAATTCGGCCTCACGGTGTAAGTCCGAACGATGATCGCCGAGATTCGGGGCGTTCCATTTAGAGGATAAAATGCGGGTGGTCGCAGCCGTCAGCGGACTGCGTCCTTGATCGCGTCACCCGTCCGCTTCGCTGCGTCTTCAATGCTGTTGCCGACGCGCTTCGCACCATCTTCGATCTTCTCCGCGCCGGTGCGGCCATCGCCCGCGGGCCGCACGCCGAGCGGTGCTGTAACCTGCGCGGCATTGAAGCGCGCGACCTCACCCGTGCGATAGCTTTGGAGGTTCCGTAATTTCGTGGCGGCCTCGTCGCGCGCGCTGCCAGTGCGTTTTGCCACGAGCGCTTCGAGTTCCGCGACCTCGCCATCCAAGTCGGCGAGTGCCTTCTTCACCTCGGCGCGGCTCTCCTCTGTGGGCCTCTGCACGTAAGCATCCACGGCAGCGCCGAGGCGGGAGGTTTCCAGCGTCTTGGTTCGTGCGACCGGCTCGGGCATGGGCGTGGCGGGCGCGACTTCGACGACCACCACCTTTCGTTCACAGGCGATCAGGGTGAGTGCGGCGAAGAGGGTGACGAGGGGCAGAGTGGGAGTTTTCATGGGATAGGAAGTTTTCGCCGCGGTCCGAACTGGCACACCGAGGTCTTCTGCGGATCGCGGCGGGCGGTGCCCTCGGTTGTATCAATCTGCTTTGTCGCAGGACGCTCGTCGCTCACCGCGCCTTGCGTCCGCCTCTGTAGCGCTGGCGTTCCGTGCCGATCACTCGGTGCTCCGACATTCATACGCCGGAACGGATCGTTTGCGGCGATTACTCTCCATTCAGCTTCGCCCTTTACCCATGCCTTACCGACGACCGCTTTTCCTCTTCAGCTTGCTCGCCGTGAGCATCGCGCTCCCTTCCTGCCGCGAACCGGCCCCGAAGACCCAAACTCCCACGCCGGTCGTCACCGTGGCCAAGCCATTCGTGAAGCGGCTTACGGAGTGGGATGAATTCCCGGGACGACTCAGTGCGGTGGCCTCCGTGGAAGTGCGGGCGCGGGTCAGTGGGTCTCTGCAGAGCACCCACTTCGGCGAGGGCAAGGAGGTGCAGGAGGGCGCACTGCTCTTCATCGTCGATCCGCGGCGGTATGATGCGGAGCTAGCGCGGGCGAAGGCCGAGCTCGAGAAGGCGCGGGCGGCCCTGGAACTGGCCACGGCAGAGGCCGGGCGGGCGGCGAAGCTCGTGGAGACCCGCGCGATCTCGATGGAGGAGGCGGATGTGAAGGCAAAGACGCGGGACGGCGCGGTGGCGGCGCTCGCGGCCGCGCAGGCGTCCGTGGATCAGGCGAAGCTGGAGGTGGACTGGACGCGCGTGACGGCGCCGATCTCCGGGCGCGTCGGGCGCAAGTTGGTGACCGAGGGCAACCTCATCACCGGCGGACCGAATGGTGCGACGGTGCTGACGACGATCGTGCAGCTCGATCCGATTTACGGCTACTTCGATGTCGATGAACGCTCGGCGCTGAAGTATCGCGACCTCGCCCGCAGCGGCCAACGTGAGAGCGCGCTCTTCAAAGAAATCCCGGCGCAGATGGGGCTCGCGAATGAGGAGGGCTTTCCGCACCTCGGCAAGATCGACTTCGTGGACAATGAGATCAGCGCGACCACGGGCTCGATCAAGGCGCGCGGCGTTTTTCCCAATGTGGATCGGCTGATGTCGCCGGGGTTCTTTGCGCGCGTGCGCATCCCAGGGTCCGGCGAGTATGAGGCGATGCTCGTGCGCGACAGCGCCATCGGGAGCGATCAGGGGCGCACCTTCGTCTATGTGGTGAGCGCGGATGGCAAGGCCGTGCAAAAGCCAGTCGTGACCGGGCCGCTCGAAGACGGGCTGCGCATCGTGCGCGAAGGGCTCACGCCGGAGGATCGCGTGGTCATCAATGGGCTGATGTCGATCCGCCCCGGCGTGCCGGTGCACGCCGAGGAGACGGAGATGAAAGTGGCGGCAGTGAAGCCATGAATCTCCCGCGCTTCTTCGTCGATCGTCCGGTCTTCGCGGCGGTGCTGAGCATCGTCATCACGCTGCTCGGCGCGCTCGCCTATTTCCAACTACCTATCTCGCAGTATCCCGACGTGATCCCGCCGACGGTGATCGTGAGCGCGTCGTATCCGGGGGCGAATGCCCAGACCGTCTCCGACACACTGGCCGCGCCGCTCGAGCAGGAGATCAATGGCGTGGAAAACATGCTCTACATGTCGTCGTCGGGCACCAGCGACGGGCGGCTCCAACTCGTCGTCACCTTCAAACTCGGCACCAATCTCGACGACGCCCAGGTGCAGGTGCAGAACCGGGTGAATGCGGCGCTGCCGCGACTGCCCGAGGAGGTCCGCCGGCTGGGCGTCACCGCCAAGAAGCAATCGCCCGACCTCACCCTGGCCGTGCAGTTCTTTTCGCCGGATGGCACGCGCGACACTTTCTACCTCGCCAATTACGTCACCCTGCAAATCCAGAATCGCATCGCGCGCCTCCCCGGCGTGGCCGAGGCCGGCACGATCGGTGGACTGGATTTTTCCATGCGTGTCTGGCTCGATCCAAACAAGCTCGCCGCGCGCGGACTCACGGCCGGCGATGTGGTGCGCGCGATCCGCGAGCAGAATGTGCAAGTCGCCGCGGGCGCGCTCGGCCAGGAGCCCGCGCCGGCCGGCACCGACTTCCAATACACGCTCACGGCGCAGGGTCGGTTGCTGCGGTCGGAGCAATTCGGCGACATCGTCCTGCGCACCGGCGCGCAAGGCGACGTCATCCGCGTGCGCGACGTGGCGCGGGTGGAACTCGGCGCGCGTGACTACGCGGTGAAGAGCTACATGGACGGCAAGAACGCGATCTCGCTGCGCATCTTCCAGCTTCCCGGCACCAACGCGCTCGACACCGCCGACGCCGTGTATGCCGAGATGCGCCGGCTCAAGGAGCGCTTCCCGCCCGGGGTCGATTACCGGATCAACTACGACCCGACGCGCTTCGTGCGGCAGTCCTTTGAATCGGTGCTGCACACGCTGCTCGAGGCCATCGCGCTCGTGGTGCTCGTGGTCATCCTTTTCCTGCAAACGTGGCGCGCGTCGATCATCCCGCTCATCGCCGTGCCGGTCTCGCTGATCGGCACCTTCGCAGTGATGAAGCTGCTCGGCTCATCGCTGAACAATCTCTCGCTCTTCGGCCTCGTGCTCGCGATCGGCATCGTCGTGGATGACGCCATCGTGGTGGTGGAAAATGTCGAGCGTTACCTGGCTCAAGGCTTGAAGCGGCGCGACGCGGTGCTGAAGGCGATGGGGGAAGTCTCGGGCGCGCTGGTGGCCATCGCGTTGGTGCTCTGCGCGGTGTTCGTGCCGGTGGCGTTTCTGGGAGGGATCACCGGGGCGTTCTATCGGCAATTTGCGCTCACCATCGCGACGGCGACGGTCATCTCGGCTTTCAATGCGCTAACCCTTTCGCCGGCTCTCGCGGCGCTGCTGCTGCGGCCGCATGGGAAGGACACGGTGGACCCGAAAGACCGGGAAGCGCTGCCGCCCCGGCTCCTCCACGGCTTCTTCGCGAAGTTCAACACGACCTTCGAGCGTTTCTCAGAGCACTACGCGAAGGTCGTGCGCGGACTCGTGCGGCACACCGTGATCGCGGTGCTCGGCTACGTCGCCCTGCTCGCACTCACGCTCTTCACCTTTGTCCGCGTGCCGGCCGGCTTCATCCCGCCGCAGGACATGGGCTACTTCCTCGTGGTCGTGCAGCTCCCGGACGGCGCCTCCTTTTCGCGCACCGATGAAGTCGTACGTCGCGTCGATGAAATCGCGCGCGCCGAAAAAGGCGTCGCTCACACCTTCGCGATCAGCGGCTACTCCTCGGTGCTTCAGGCGAATCAATCGAACGTCGGCGCCGCCTTCATCATCCCGGAGGACTTTGCGCAGCGGAAAGACAAGTCGCTGACCGCGCAGGCGCTGATGAATACGCTGCGGCAGAAATTTTCCGCGATCAAAGAGGCGCGCATCCTCGTGCTGCCGCCGCCTCCTTTGCGTGGACTCGGCAATTCCGGCGGCTTCAAAATCCAGGTGCAGGATCTCGACGGCGCGGGCCTCGCCGCGCTCGACGGCGCCACCCGCCAGTTTATGGACGCGCTGGCGCAGGAGCCCGGCTTCACCTCGCTGCTCACCGGTTTCCGCCCAAACACGCCGCAGTACTTCGTCGATATCGACCGCGCCGCCGCGAAGAACCTCGGGGTCTCGCTCGCCGAGATCAACGAGACGCTGCAGGTCTCGCTCGGCTCCGTGTACGTCAACGACTTCAATCTTTTCGGCCGCACCTATCAGGTCTTCGCCATGGCCGAACCGGAGTTCCGCAATGCGCCCGAAGATGTCTCGCGCCTCCAGACGCGCAACGCCAGCGGCGGGATGGTTCCGCTCGGTTCGCTGGTGCAAGTGCAGCGCATCGGCGGCGCGGATCGTGTGCAGCGCTACAACATGTTCACCAGCGCCGACGTCGCTGGCAACACCCTCCCTGGCATCAGCTCCGGCCAGATGATCGCCGCCGTCGAGCGCCTCGGCCGGGAGCACTTGCCGAGCGGGTTTGCCTATGAGTGGACCGATCTCGCCTACCAGCAAATCCTCGCCGGCAACACCCTCGTCTATGTCTTCCCGCTTTGCGTGCTTTTCGTCTTCCTCGTGCTCGCTGCGCAATACGAGAGCTGGGGCCTGCCGCTGGCCGTCATCCTGATCGTGCCGATGTGCCTGCTCAGCGCGCTCGCCGGCGTCTGGGCCGCCGGGCAGGACAATAACATCTTCACCCAGATCGGCCTCGTGGTGCTCGTTGGCTTGGCGAGTAAGAACGCGATCCTCATCGTGGAATTTGCCAAGCAACTTCAGGACGCCGGCAAGTCCGCGACCGAAGCCGCGATCGAAGCTGCGCGCCTGCGTCTGCGCCCCATCCTCATGACCTCGCTCGCTTTTATCCTCGGTGTCCTCCCGCTCGCCCTGGCGACTGGAGCCGGCTCCGAAATGCGGCGCGCCCTCGGCACCACGGTTTTCTGGGGGATGCTCGGCGTCACGGCGTTCGGGCTGCTGCTCACGCCGGTCTTCTATGTCATCCTCCGCGGCTCCTCGGCCCGGCGCCTGAGTGCGGTACGGCGATCGGAGAGCTGATCGAAGCGTGAGTCACCGGGGGAAATGGCAACTGCCCGCGCCTCTTTCGAGGACGCGGGCAGCTGCTTCCGACAAAACCGTTGCCGCCGTTACGCGTGGGCTGCAGGCAGGGCGTCATGCAATTCGCCGAAGGCCAGCGCAGCAGAGCGCAGCTTGCGCATCGCGAGTTCGAGCCGCGTCTTGATCGTGCCGAGCGGGATGCCCGTCTCCGCGGCGATCTGGCGCTGCGAGAGGCCGCGGAAGTATGTGAGATGAACGGCCTGGCGTTGCGCTTCGGGCAGTTGCGCGATGAGCTTCGCGACCGCTCCAGCGGTGTCGCTCTGCGCGGCTTCCTCGTCCGCGCCGCGATGGCCGCCGTCGTGGTCGGTGAAGGTCTCGATCCGGTAGCGCTCCTGGGCGCGGGCGTACGCTGTCTTGCGCCGGATGCGGTCGATGGTACGTCGGCGCGCGAGGGTCACGATCCAGCCGAGAGCTTTCCCTTTCTCCGCGTCGTAGCTCGCGGCGTGGTGCCACACGGCGAGCATGATCTCCTGCACCAGATCATCCACGTCGGAGTCGTGGTTGATCATCCGGCCGGCGATGGTGCGGAGGAGAGGCTGATGGCGGCGCTGGAGCAGGACGAGCGCGTCTTCGTCGCCCGCCTGGATGCGTTGCATGAGTTGTTCGTCAGTCGCTTCGCCCGGCGCGAGCTGTGGGCCGGAGGGGTTGACGTTCTTGAGTTGCAGATGGTCGAAGGAATAGAGCATGGCGTTGGTTTGGTGGTTGCAGGTCCACGTGTTTGCCTTCCCCGTGCCAGCGGCGTTTTACTCTGGAGAGCCGCGGAGGGGGGCAGTAAATGCGTCGCGTTATCCGACAGTAGTGTTGCCAGCACGCGACACTCTTCGGCACAACCAGCCGCCCGCGCGGAGACGTATCCCCTTTATGCTTTCCGATCCCGACATCCCCGCCGAGCGCGTCGCGGCTTTCGTGCGTCAGCACACCCACGATGTGCGCAATGGGCTCAACGGGCTCGACCTCGAAGCTGCGCTGGTCCAGGAGATCGTGACCGACGAGGAGGCCCGCGAAAGCCTGGCGCGGATGCGCGCGCAAGTGCGCGCGCTGGCCGAACAAATGCGCGCGCTCGCCGGGCGCTTCCGCGATCCGCAGCCCCACCTCGCGCCGCTCGCCGCGCGGGAGTTGCTGGCCGTCTTCCGCGAACAGAATTCCGGCCTGCCCGCAGCGCTCGAGATCTCCTGGGACGACGAACTCGGCGAGGAATCCGTGCGGGTGGATGTGGGGATGCTGGCCGATCTCTTCCGGGAATTGCTCTTGAATGCGGTCGCTTTCCCCTCCTCAGGACCGATCGCCGTCCGCGCTCGGTGCGAAGCAGGGGGCGTCCTTTTCGAGCTGTCGGAGCCGAAGGCCGAGGCCCTGGACGTGGCGGAATGGGGAGGAGTGCCTTTCTCCTCCGGGCGCCGCGGTGGCTACGGACTCGGACTGTGGACCGCACGCCGGATTGCGGAGGCGAATGGACTCAGCCTCACGCGCGAGTTTTCCTCCGCAAGGAATCTCGTGACGCGCCTGCGGTTTCCCAAGGATTAGGACCACCCTCACCCCGAGCGTTTAACGCTGGGGGCGAGAGCGCCCCGACTTCGTGCCTAGCCAATCGGCGGGGTGCGGCGGCCCATCAGGAAGGCGACGATGAAGAGCACGAGGAAGACGAAGAAGAGGATCTTCGCGATGCCGACGGCGGTGCCGGCGATGCCGCCGAAGCCCAGCACGGCGGCGATGATGGCAATGACAAGGAAGGTAATGGCCCAGGATAACATAGGAGTAGGTGAGGTTTGGTTGAGGTTGAACTGACAGTGCGCTCGGTATTCGCCGTTCCCCGCCCGCCTGCGCGCATCAATCTTCGCCGTCTTCGCCGCTGCGATTTTCCCCTCTCGCTCTTGGCCCATCCGAGCGCGGGCCGAAATCCGATTGGGCAGAGAATCACCGATCCAAATCCGAATCATGCATCACCTCCAAATCTGCCAAGGCTTCCCTTTTCCACTCGGTGCCACTTGGGATGGGGAGGGGACGAACTTTGCCCTCTTCAGCGAAAACGCGGAAAAAGTGGAGCTGTGCCTTTTCGATCCTGGCGATCCGCAGCGCGAGATCGGGCGCGTGCAGTTGCGCGAAAAGACGGATCATGTCTTTCACGGCTATCTCCCGGAGGCGAAGCCAGGAGCGCTTTATGGCTACCGGGTGCATGGGCCGTGGCAGCCAGAGGCCGGGCACCGCTTCAATGCGCACAAGCTCCTGCTCGATCCCTATGCAAAGGCGATCACGGGTGGATTCCAGTGGAAGGATGAGATGTTTGCCTACCGCATGGGCGGGAACGAGGACCTCGACATGGACGACCGTGACAATGCCGCACTGATGCCGCGCTGCGTGGTCGTGGACGATGCCTTCGATTGGTCCGGCGACCGTCGCATCAATCGTCCGATGGCCGAGACGATCGTCTATGAAGTGCATGTGAAGGGGTTTTCCCAGCTCTGGTCGGTGTTGCCGGAAAATCTGCGCGGCACTTATGCGGGGCTCGGGTCACCGGCGGCCATCGCGTATTTCCAGAAGCTCGGCGTCACCGCGATCGAAGTGCTCCCGGTGCATCATTTCGTGAACGACAGCTTTCTCGAAGGTCGCGGGCTCACCAACTACTGGGGTTACTCGTCCATCGGTTACCTCGCGCCGGAGTCCCGTTACGCCTCGGCAGGGGCGGTGGGTCAGCAGGTCACGGAGTTCAAGCAGATGGTCAAGAACCTGCACGCCGCCGGACTCGAGGTCATCATGGACGTGGTCTATAATCACACCGCGGAGGGGAATCACCTCGGACCGACGCTCAGCTTCAAGGGCATCGACAATGCCAGCTACTATCGCCTCGTGGCCGGCACCCCGCGCCACTACATGGACTACACCGGCACGGGCAACACCCTGAACATGCAGCACCCGCGCGTGCTTCAGCTCGTCATGGATTCACTGCGTTACTTTGCCACCGAGTGCCGGGTGGATGGGTTTCGCTTTGATCTCGCCTCGACGCTCGCGCGCGAACTGCACGCCGTGGACAAGCTCGGCGGCTTCTTCGACATCATCCATCAGGATCCCGTGCTCCAGCGCGTGAAGCTCATCGCCGAGCCGTGGGATGTGGGGGAGGGCGGTTACCAGGTCGGCAACTTCCCGGTCGGTTGGGCGGAGTGGAATGGGAAGTATCGGGATTGTGTGCGGGCTTACTGGAAAGGCGAAGACTCGCAGGTCGGCGAACTCGCCGCGCGGCTCACCGGTTCGAGCGATCTCTACCAGAGCGACGGCCGCCGGCCCTACGCCAGCATCAATTTCCTGATCGCCCACGACGGCTTCACCCTGCACGACCTCGTGAGCTACAATGACAAACACAACGAGGCCAACGGCGAGGACAGCCAGGACGGCGATAACAACAACCACTCCTGGAACTGCGGCGCGGAAGGCCCGACCGAAGACGCCGCGGTGAACGCGCTCCGGCGCCGGCAGAAGCGCAATCTGCTCGCCACGCTCTTCCTCTCGCAAGGTGTGCCGATGCTCTGCGGCGGCGACGAATACGGGCGCACCCAGCAAGGCAACAACAACGCTTACTGCCAGGATAACGAGATCAGTTGGTTCACCTGGGAACGCACGCCGGAGGAGGAGGCGCAGTCCGACTTCACCGCGCGCCTCATCGCCTTTCGCCGCGCGCACCCGATCTTCCGCCGTCCGAAGTTTTTTCAGGGCCGCGAAGTCCGCGGCGCGGGGGTGAAAGACATCGTGTGGTTGAATCCCGGCGGCAGCGAGATGGGGGACGACGAATGGGGCACGCATTTCGTCAGGACGCTCGGAGTTCTGCTCAGCGGCGATGCGCTCGACGTGCGCGACTGGCACGGCCAACCGATCCAGGACGACACCTTTCTCCTCCTGCTCAATGCCGCGCACGACCCCATCGACTTCACCCTCCCGGCGCAATCGGCAAGCCGCTGGGCCGTCGTGCTCGACACGGCGGATGAGCGCGGCTTCCTCGACCCACCGCCGGAACACGCCGCCGGTGGGAAGCTCACGCTCCGCGAACGCTCCTGCGCGCTCCTGCGTCGGAGCGGTTGAACAGCGCCCGGGAATGAGTACGGCGTGCAGCACCCGACCGGTGGCGATCGACGGCGATCCTCGGCACCCGCGCGATGGCGATGGAACTTCCGCGCCCATCCCGGACCTGCCCATGCCTTGGAAGAAACTCTCGCACACACTCAGCCTGATCGCCGCCAGCATTGGCGCGATTGGCTTTGCGGGCTGGGTTTTTGAAATCGACGCGCTCAAGCGGATCCATCCTGCGCTGGTCACGATGAAGGCCAACACCGGTCTGTGCCTGATGCTTGCCGGTCTCGCGGTGGCTTTGCTGAACGAAGAAAACGTGCGCGGCATCCGGCGGCGTGTCTCGCAAGGGTGTGCGATCGTCATCTCCACGGTGGGGTCGCTCACGCTCGGCGAGTATCTGGGGTGGTGGCAGTCCGGCATCGACCAGGTGCTTTTTCAGGAGTCGATCGAGTCCGCAGGCCGCTCCTTTCCCGGCCGCATGGGTCCGCTCTCGGCGGTGAATTTCGTGCTGCTCGGTGCGGCGGTGCTGCTCCTCGACGCGCGCCCGCGCCGCGGCTCGTGGCCCGCGCAAATCTGCGCCGTCGCGGTGATTGCGACCACGTTCGTCGTTTTCCTCGCCTACTTCTACGCGGTCGAGCTTCCGCAGCCGCTCGCGCCGTATCTCTCCATCGCGCTGCACACCGTCGTCGCCTTTCTCCTCCTCGCCGCGGCCATCCTGCTGGCGCGGCCGGTGCGCGGCATGATGGCGGCCTTCCTCGCGGATAACATCGGTGGTGTGATCGCGCGACGGATGCTCCCCGCGGCGCTGCTCCTGCCGGTGCTTTTTGGCTGGCTCGCCACGCTCGGGCGCAATGCTGGCCTCTACGGACGCGGCGTCGGCACCGCCCTGCTCGCGGCCTCGCTCACCCTCGTCTTCACCAGCCTGGTGTGGTGGTCGGCCCGCGCGCTCGCCGCCGCCGATGCCCGCCGCCGCAGTGCGGAGGAGGATTTACAGCGCAGCGAGCGCGAGCTCTCGGATTTTTTCGACAATGCCGCGGTCTCCCTGCACTGGGTCGGCCCCGATGGTCGGGTGCTGCGCGTCAATGACACGGAACTCGCGCTGCTTGGCTACGCGCGGGAGGAATATGTGGGCCGCTCTATCGCCGACTTTCACGCCGATGCGGAGACGATCACAGACATCCTCGCGCGGCTCGCCGCCGGCGAAACGCTCACCGACTATCCCGCGCAATTGCGCTGCAAGGACGGCTCGCTCCGCGACGTGCTCATTCATTCGAGCGTGTATTGGGAGGACGGGAAATTCGTCCACACGCGCTGCTTCACCCGCGATGTCACGGAACAGCGGCGCGCCGAGGCCGCCGCCACGCAGGCCCGCGAAGCCGCGGAGACCGCGAACCGCGCGAAGGACGACTTCCTCGCCGTGCTCAGCCACGAACTGCGCACGCCGCTCACGCCCGCGCTCATCCGGCGGAACATCAAACTCGAAGCGCGGCTCGTGGACGACCTCCTCGACCTCACGCGGATCAACCGCGGCAAACTGCGCATCGCCTCCGCGCCCGTGGATCTGCACACCACTCTGCGCGACGCCCTGGCCATCGCCGAGCCGATGCTCCGCGAAAAGCGGATCACCGTCGCGACCGACTTTGCGGCTTCTGAATCTCTCGTGCGAGGCGACTCCGCACGGCTCGCCCAAGTCTTCGCGAACCTGCTGACCAACGCCGCGAAATTCACTCCCGAAGAGGGCCACGTGTCCGTCTCCACGGCCCACGCTGGCGAGGATCTGCGCGTGGAAGTGACTGACACCGGCATCGGCATCGCGCCGGAGGTGCTGCCGAAAATCTTCGATGCCTTCCGCCAGGGCGGCGACGGCACCACCCGCCGCTTCGGCGGCTTGGGCCTCGGCCTGAATGTCGCGCAGAGCCTCGTCGAAGCGCACGGCGGCACGATCGCAGCCGCTAGTACCGGGTGCGATCGCGGCGCCACCTTTGCCGTCACCCTGCCCGCCTTCCGCGGCGTCCTCCCCGATCCGCGGAAGACCCTCGCCCCGCCGCCCACGCCGGTCGCGGCGCGCTCCCTGAGGGTCTTGATGGTCGAAGATCACGAGGACACCCGGCGGGTGCTGCGCCGGCTCCTCGAACGCTGGGGTCATCGCGTGCAGACCGCCGGCTCCGTTGCCGAAGCCTGCGCCATCCTCGGCACCGAGACTTTCGACCTGCTGCTGAGCGACCTCGGTCTGCCCGACGGCACCGGCCTCGAGGTCGTGGCCACGCTGCGCGCGCAGTCGGACATCCCAGCGATCGCCATGAGCGGCTACGGCATGGAAGCCGACCTCGCCCGAGCCCGGACCGCCGGCTTCACCGAACACCTCGTGAAGCCCGTGGCCGCGGAGCGCCTGCGCGAGGTGCTCGATCGACTCGGCGCCCGTTGAGCGCCGCGCCCCTCACGATGGAGGGCCGGCAGGTCCCGCCTTTGCAGGAGGCATGTGCCAGCGACTGAAGTCGGGAACTACTTCCGCCGCTCGCCCCGCGCGCCGGGATCGCGCGGCATCTCCCGCTGGACCACGGCCTCCAGGCACTCCGGGCAGATGCCGTGCGAGATTTCACTCCCAGCGTGATCGTGGAGATAGGCTTCTATCTCCTGCCAGTAGTCACCGTCGTCGCGCACCTTTTTGCAATACATGCAGAGCGGGAGCAGGCGCTTGAGTTTGCGCACTTCGTCGAGCGTGCGTTCGAGTTCGGCGACCCGCGTCGAGAGGCGGTCTTCGAGGGCGAGTACGCGCTCACCGCCGCGCAGACGGGCGAGGAGCTGAGCGACATCGACAGGCTTGCTGAGGTAGTCGTCCACGCCGGCACCAAAGGCGGAGAGCATGTCGCCAGGCCCGTCGCGAGCGGTGACCATGATGAGATACGTGTAGCGTTGCGCCGGGAGTGAGCGAATGGCGCGTGCGACGTGCAGCCCATCGAGCCGCGGCATTTCCCAATCGAGCAAGGCAAGCGGCGGCGGTTCCGGACCCATGAGGATGTCGAGCGCGGTCTGGCCATCGGTGACGGCGGTGACTTCGTAGCCGTGCCGTTGGAGGAGGAAGGTCAGCGCGCGACCGGTGCGCGGATCATCTTCCGCCACCAGGACGCGCCGGCGCTCAGGGGGATTGAGAAGGCTCATTGCTCGACTATTCGCAGGGGACGATCAGGTGCGCGCCTGAAACGCGACTCAGGCCACACTTTTCCGGACACCGTACGCGACCACCACACCATGTCAGACCGATAGGCAGGGGCAATCACGCAAACCAAAACCACCTATCCCAATGAAACTCACCACACTCCAAGATCTCTTCATCCAGGAACTCAAAGACCTCTACAGCGCCGAGACCCAGCTCGTAAAGGCGCTGCCCAAGATGGCGAAAGCCGCGACGCACGATGATCTCAAGGCCGGCTTCGAGGAGCATCTCGAAGAAACCAAAGTCCACGTCGAGCGGCTCACCCAGATCGGCGAAATGTGCGAAGCGAAACTCACCGGCCACAAGTGCAAAGCCATGGAAGGCTTGCTCGCGGAAGGCGCGGACATGATCAGCGAAGACGCGGAAGACCATGTGCGCGACGCGGGACTCATCGCCTCGGCGCAACGCGTCGAGCACTACGAAATGGCTGGCTACGGGACGGCCCGCGCGTTCGCGCTGCAACTCGGGCACGCCGAAGCCGCCGAACTCCTCGGCGAAACCTACGAGGAGGAGAAGGCGACCGATGAGAAGCTGAGCGAGCTGGCCGAGAGCGTCATCAACGTTGAAGCCGCGGAAACGCCCGACGCGGGTAAGTAAGCCAAAACCTCCTGCGACGCCCGCAAGGGCATGAACCTGGGGCGGGGAGCCGTGTTGCAAAATGCGCGCTTCCCGCCCCACACCATTTCTTCCCTCGAGGACTGCTTTGAAACAAACAAGCCGTCTCCAGAATCACTGGAGACGGCTTGTTGTTTTGGACGAGGAGTTTTTGTGCGCGTTCAGTCCTCCACAACTTCCGCTTTTCCACGTGGCGCCTCTCCCCGGCGCACCCGCTCATAAGCCGCGCGCGCAGCTTCGCGAGCCTCCTCCCAGCGAAGCGAATAGGAATGTTCCGGGTCACGACCCAGACCCGATTCGTCTCCGCGCATGGGGAAGTCCCTGAGGTTTGTCTGCATTGTGCCGGGCAGCGTTGCCGGATCGTTTCCGGCGTGGGCCGCTTCGGCTTCCGCCTTCTGCGGGCCGCCCTCGTATTCCATGCGGAGATCGGCTTCACGATCCTCGAAGGTTTTGCCGGCGCGGTAGCCAGTGTAGCCAGTCCGGTAAGCAGGCGCATAGGCTTCGTAGGGCCGGGTGCGATCCGCGAAAGGCTGCGACCAATGACTCTCCCGCCAAAACGCATCTTCGGCGGTGGGTCGATCATTTCGGCCACGCCTTTGCCGGCGAGCCCACCGGCCACAGCGCCGATGACGGCACCGACTGCCGTCCCGATCGGCCCGGCGAAGGAGCCGATTGCGGCCCCAGTCGCGCCGCCCGCAGCGGCGCCGACGCCGGTGCCGACCGGATGTGCGCCGGGTTCACCTGTGATGGGATCGGGATTCAGTTCGCGTTCGCGCTGATCATTGTCCGGTTCGTTGGTTGGCATAAGTTGAATTAGTAAGTGGCGTGCTTGGATCTCCGGTGGCGGCGCACCGGGCTATTTTTGCTCCCGCACGCGGTCGGCCTCTTTCTTCAAGGCATCGGCCTGGGCATCGGCGGATTTTTTCGCCGCATCGGTTTGGGCCTCGACGTTTTTCTTCGTCGCCTTGGCCGCGTCTTCGAGGCTGTCGGCTTGGTTTTCCAGGGTCTTTTCGCGAGCTTGTTCCTGCTTCGAATCGCAGGCAGCCAGGGTAAACGCAGCAGTAAGCGTGAGGATGGGAATGAGCTTCATAAGTATCCTCACATCGCGCGCCCCTCCTCAGGTGGTTGCATGGGTTTTCCATCAGGTCCCATGTCCCCTCCCTTCCACCATGTCGCGCCGTCGATGGCGCCGATGCCGCTGTGCGATCGCCTCGCTTTCACCTTGGGGATCCAGAACCTCCTTGAGATTCCACACCAGCGCGAGCATGTCATTCAGCTCAATCTGGAGCGTTTGTTGTGCTTCAGATTGGTTCATCGATTCCCGTGAAATTGTGTGCCACTCATTGCACCCCCGTCGAGGTGCCAATCGGCTGCGGACCTCCGAAGGCCGCCCGCAGAGCCGAGGCTGCATATTCCACGGCATCGCGCGCCTTATCGACTACCGCACCCATGCCGAAGAACTCATGCGTCACCGCTTCGTAAGTCTTGTGCCGGACCTTCACTCCTTTCTCCATGAGCAACTTCGCGAACTCCTCTCCCTCGGAGCGCAGCGGGTCGATTTGCGCAAGGATGATCGTCGTCGGAGGCATTGCCTTGAGCGCGTCACCGGCAAGAAGCAGGCCCAGTCGTGGGTCACGCCCGTCCTCCGCCTTCCCGACCGTGTGCTTGACGAACCACTCCATCATCGCCTTGTTCAAAGGCGTCGCTTCCGCGTTTTCCTGATAGGACGACGAGTTCATATTCCCCGGATCGGTCACTGGATAGACGAGCACTTGATGCACTGGGAGCGGGATGCCTTGCGCCTTGGCCATCAGGGAAAGCGCCGCCGCCATATTCCCGCCCGCACTTTCGCCCACCACGGCGAGCCGCTTTGCATCATAGCTCCGCTTCTCCTCGTTCTTCAGCACCCACTGGTAGATGGCAAAGACATCCTCATGCGCGGCGGGAAACTGATGTTCTGGCGCATGACGATAGTCCGCCGAGACCACGACGGCGTGCACCGCATTGCAGAGCGCGCGGGGCGTCGAGTCGTAAGTATCGAGGTCTGCGATCACCCACCCGCCGCCGTGAATGTAAAGGATAACGGGAAATGGCCCCTCGCCCTTCGGCGTGTAAATGCGCACGTCGATTTTGTGTCCCTCGGCGAGCTTCACCTTTACGTTATCCACATCGCCAACCGGCTCCGGACCTTTGAGGTCGCGCTTCTGCATCAGCCGCTGCACCGCATCCGCAGGCGACGGTTGCTTGCGCGCCTCCTCGGGTGAGAGCTTTTCAATCGGCTTCCCATGGAGCGCGGCGAGTTCATCGAGCACCGCCTGCATTTGCGGATCGGGTATGGCTTGTTGTGCTGGCGCGAAAGGAGTCCATACGACCAAGAGCGCCGCAGCAGCGATAGGGAGCATTAAGCGGGTAAGCGTCTTCATGTCCCCAGATCGTGTTTCCTCACCGGTTAAGGGTCAGGCAAAGCCCGGACCTGCGGGTCAGGTTTCACGATTGCCGGGCAACCGATCGGGGCGGTGGATGCGATCTTTCGGTCAACTTGAACACCACTTTGCTTTCCTGCCAATAAGCCCTCTGATCCCCTCCGCCAGCACCGCCTACGGCAATGTCTCTCATCTGGAATTCACGCTCGACGCCTTTCCCGGCAATCCGCTCGGCCATCTCCAGATGTCGCAGTGGATGTATCTCGAGCCCGATAGCGTCACAATGCTGAACCGCGCGACTCATTTCAAAACCGGGATCGTCGTCGCGCAAATTACGGAGCAGTTTCGCAAGGATCGCTGATTGGATCGGCGTGCCTACATGCCATAACATGCATGCCATGAGCCCAGACGGGTCACCCGGCGCTTCTTGCCGGATGGCCGGAGGTCTTCGCGACAAGAATTCCGCCGTCTGAATGTTCGAGCCATTCTGAGATGTCTTTGAGACTGGTGCGGGTCTCAATGGCGGTGGGGTGCGAAAAAATGCCGCCACGAATGCACGGAGAACTGTTTCAGTCTGGCGCGTTTGCAAGCCAGCTTTATTGCGACGCAAGGGGAGGCGATTTCCATAATCCGCCGACTCAAGTCAGTTGAGTCATGATCGGCGATGAGGCGCACGAGCAGGTTTCGCAGGTTCGGAAAAAGTCGGATGACGCGCTCTTGATGAGTTTTCGTCCCCACTCGCCTCCGGTAGTCAACATGCTTCCGACTTCCAATTTCACATCCTCGAATCGCACCTCGTGCGGCTCGCCAACGCGCATCCCAGTGTGAGCGGGAAATTCCACCAATGCCGTCGCGCCGAAAGCAACCGTCAGCGGGGCGTTGCGAAACGATTTCACCAGCGTCCGAAATTCGGAGTGGCTCGGGAGTTCGATCATGGAGTTTGGCTGCTTGCGGCGTTTGAATTTTGTCGCGGCAGTGTCCAAGACGATCCTCCAATCGATTGCGTACCGGACAATGATCTTCAAGGTCTCCAACTTGATGCTGTCACTCCAAGCGGAAACCGCGTTCCGCGATTTCGCTTCCAAGTGTCGATATCCGCAAAGCCAACCGACTTCACGGCCATCGCGCGAAAGAATGGCGCCAACCTGATGAGCGCGATGCGACGATGGTCGTGGGACTGCGGTTTGAGGCCGGACTTGATTGAGGAGGGCCACTCATCCGCAAGCTCCTCGAACCGGATGTTTCGATTCTCCTCGCCCTCCAGTCGCTCGGCTTTCGCGCGGATTCCACCAGCCGCCGCATGGTAATCGCAAGGTCGCTCGTCCTCATCGAGCGCGTGATCTGCTTGCCGTTGACCTTGACGAGGGCGTAGTGAAGTCTCCTGCCCTACATGTAGCGGCACTCGGCGACCTTGTTAAACTCCTGAGATTTTTTCGGCATCAAGCGCATGCCAAAGAGTATCGGGCTACAAACGCAAAAATGCCGACCTCAAGAATGACTGTAAATGCTTTGTAATAAGTAATATGGAGGGGTGGCAGAGTGGTCTAATGCGCCGGTCTTGAAAACCGGAGAACCGAAAGGTTCCGTGGGTTCGAATCCCACCCCCTCCGCCATTCCCACCACTCCTGATGCTGCCGACCACCCCTCCGTCGCCCGGTTCTGAACTCCGGCGCAAAGTCCTCGTGGGCTTCTGCCTCATCGTTTCCTTTCTCGTCATCATCGCGTTCGTCAGCTTCCGCAGTACGAGCCGCCATCTCCAGGCCGCGCGCGCGATGGAGCAGACCCGCCAGGTGCTGGAGGTGGAAGAGCGCGCCAGGCGCAACCTCGTGGAGCTCGAAAATCTCCGGCTGCGCTATCTCGTCACGCCCACGGACGTGCTACTCGAAGACTACGAGGCGGCACGGAACGAAGTGGAGGAACTCTTTGGCAAACTCGAAAGCCTGGTGGATCCGGAATCCGCGCAGGCAGCCCGGCTGCGCAGCTTGCGCGAGCCACGCCGGCAGTTCTTTGCGCTTCAACAAGTGGAGATGAGTGCTCGGCGGGAAGTCGGCCCAGCGCCGGTCGAGAAGCTCATCGATCGCGGCAAGACCGCGGAGCTCACGCGCAAAATCGACGCGGTGCTCACGGAGTTTGAGGCCGCGCAGAACGAGATCGTCGCCGAACGAGCCGCGGATGCCGATCGCATCGCGCGCCAGAATCACATCGTGATCATCACCGGCACGGGCATGACCTTTCTCGCCCTCTGGCAGGCAGGCCTGATGATCCTGCGCGACTTTTCTGCGCGGCGCCGGGCCGAGGAGGCGCTGGCCAACGAGCACAACCTCTTCAGCTCTATCATCGACACGATGCCCGCTCACGTCTTCGTGAAGGATGTAAAGGGCCGTTACATTCTCGATAACGCCGCGCACCGGCGTTATCTCGGCGTCTCTGCCGAGCGGCTGATCGAAGGCACCACCGTGGGCGATTATTTCCCGGAGGAAGCGGCCGAGCGGTTTCAGGATGACGACCGGAAGATCATCGAGACAGGCCAGCCGATCTTCAACCGCGAGGTGCCGGTGACTCGCGAGGGAGCGGTCGAGAAGTGGCTGGAGACCACGAAGGTGCCACTGCGCGACACCGATGGCACGATCGTCGGACTGGTCGGCGTGAGCTCCGACATCACGGATCGGAAGAGCAACGAGGTGAAACTAAGGCGCTTCGCGGATCAGCTCGAACGCTCGAACGCCGAGCTCCAGAACTTTGCCAATGTCGCGTCGCACGATCTCCAGGAGCCGCTCCGGAAGATCCAGGCG
Organism: Chthoniobacteraceae bacterium; assembly: GCA_031425095.1. GTDB lineage: Bacteria > Verrucomicrobiota > Verrucomicrobiia > Chthoniobacterales > Chthoniobacteraceae > JANNXQ01. Next base: position 10,173 of record JANPIS010000359.1, on the reverse strand, counting down.
TTCGGCGACCGCCTGCGCTCGAAATGCGGGCCCCAGCTGAGCGAAGCCGGGCTGGACTACCTCTCCCGGATGGAGAATGCCGCGCATCGGATGCAGAATCTCATCCAGGATTTGCTGAAACTCTCGCGCGTGGTCACCCAGGCCCAGCCTTTCGAGTCGTGCGACCTCGGCAAGATCATGAACGACGTCATTGGCGATCTCGTCGTCATGGTCGAAAAGAAACGAGCGGATATTCAGGTCGGGCCACTGCCGACGGTCGAGGGCGACCCCGTCCAGCTCTGGCAGCTGTTTCAAAACGTGATCAACAACGCGATGAAGTTCCAGCGCCCTGGCGAGCGGCCGGTGATTCGCATCACCGGGCGGATTTACGAGGCCCCGGAGAACCTCATTCCCGGAGCGCGGGCTGGCGATCCTGTGGCAGAGATCGCGGTGGAGGACAATGGGATCGGCTTTGAGGAGAAGTTCGCGGAGCAGATCTTTGTCGTATTTCAGCGATTGCACAGCCGCGACGAATACGAAGGCACTGGGATCGGCCTTGCGGTTTGTAGGAAAATTACCGATAGGCACGCCGGACGGATTGTGGCAAAAAGCTCCTCAGGGGGCGGGGCGACTTTCCTCGTCACACTGCCGGTGCAACAACCGTCCCTCAAAAAATCATGAACGAAGCCATGCCGATCACCATCCTGATGGCCGACGACGACTCCGACGATCGCCGTCTCACGCAAGAGGCTCTCGCCGAGGGGCGCCTCATGAACCCCATGGTCTTCGTGGAGAACGGCGAGGAGCTGATGGACTACTTGCGGCACGAAGGGAAATACGCGCCGCCGAACGCGCCGACCCGTCCGGGGCTAATCCTGCTGGATCTGAACATGCCGCGCAAAGACGGGCGCTCGGTGCTCAAGGATCTGAAGAACGATCCGGAGCTGCGCACCATCCCGGTCGTCGTGCTGACCACCTCCAAGGCGGATGAAGATGTGTACAAGAGCTACGATCTCGGCGTGAATAGCTACATCGTGAAGCCCGTGACCTTTGAGGCGCTCGTGGATATCCTGCAGACGCTGGAAAAATACTGGTTCCAGATCGTGCAGTTGCCGCCGACGAAGGATTGAGGGGAGCTTCGGAGTTGGTAAATGCGAGCGGTCAAATCCTGAATGCTCAATCCCACTGAGCTCGCCGCCCTGCGGCAGGATTACGCGCAACGCGGGCTTCGGCGCGCGGAGCTCGATCCGGATCCCATCCGCCAGTTCAACCACTGGCTCGGTGAAGCGACCGCTGCCGAACTGCTCGAGCCGAATGCCATGATCCTCGCAACCGTGGATCGCGCCGGCCAGCCTTGGACACGGACGGTGCTGCTGAAGATCTGCGACGAACGTGGGTTTATCTTTTTCACGAATTACACTGGGACCAAGGGCCAGCACTTGGCGGCGAACACCCATGCCGCGCTGACCTTTTGGTGGGGAGCGCTGGAGCGGCAGGTGAATATCACCGGGACCGTGAGCAAGATCTCGCGCGAGGACAGCGAGCGGTATTTTCACTCGCGGCCGATCGCCAGCCAGCTCGGTGCCTGGGCGTCACAGCAGAGTTCAGTGCTTGCGGATCGCGCCCAGCTCGAGCGGCAGTTCGAGGAGGTGAAGGCGCGATTTGGGGCGGGGGAGGTCCCGCTGCCCGAAACGTGGGGTGGCTATTGCCTCGCGCCGCAGACGGTGGAGTTCTGGCAGGGGCGGCGGAGTCGGCTGCACGATCGCCTGCGCTACACGCGGCAGTCGGACGCGAGCTGGAAGATCGAGCGGCTCTCGCCGTAGGGCGTCACTTCCCGGCTTGCCGGAGGCGGGCCAATTCACTCTCCGCGCGGCGGAGTTCGGTCTTTGAGGCCAGGCCCGAGCGCGCGAGCGCGCGGCGTCGCGCGAGGTTCGTTTCCGCGAGCGCGGTCTCGAGCTTCTTCCAACTGCCCTCGGCTTCCGTCGCGAGCGCTTCCGCCGTACGCAGCGCGGCCTCGGCACTCTCGATCAGCGCGGCATCCGCAGGGCGCTCGCGGAGTTCTTTCAGCTGCGTTCGCTGGCGCGCGACGTTGAGCTGCTGATACTTCACATTCGACTGCGAGGCCTGACGCGAGGCGCGCTCGGCTTCCACGCGCGACAGCACGCCGGAGCGCTGCAGCCGCCACCAACGGTCCGCTTTCGATTTGGCGCGGTCTCGTTCGATGCGCGCGCGCTCCACGGCTTTGTCGGTCGGTGCTTCCGCGGGAAGCTCCGCAGCCTCGAGGATGAGTGGCGGCATGGTGAAAAGCTCGGCCGCCGACGCGGCGGTGCCCGGTGCATCTTTCTGCGGCAACTGCTGCGCACCGGCGAAAGCCCTGCAGAAGACGACAGCTACGGTGAGGGTGAGACCACGCACGGTGAGAGGGTAGCGCCCGGGCCGTGGATGCTCAATGGCGACCACCGGCGGTTTGCCGGCGCGCTGGCTTTACTTCCTGGGCGCTGCCTCCGGCTTCGGCGGTTGCGCAGTGAAGTGGCCGGTCGCCTGCGTTTTCCGCCGGAAGATTTTGTCGCCGTTCGTCACGTAGAGATAGGCGAGGCCAGGACCACTGAGTGCGCAACTCGTGAGCGGCTTGTCGGGCTGCGGCTTGGCCAGCACGCCGCACATCCGTCCCGTCGGATCGAAAACCTGCACGCCGAGAAAGCTGGTGACGTAATAGCGTCCCGCTGCATCGGTGGTCATGCCGTCGCCGCCCGACGCCGCCTTCGCTGGCGGCGGTTTTGCGCTCTCAAACTTTCCCTCCGGATCAATCGGCATCCGCATTCTCATATAGGGCGTCTTCGCGCTTAACGAGCCATCGGGCTCGATCCGAAAGGTCCACGTCTTCTCACCGTCCATGTCGCTTACCGCCAGCGTGCCTTGATCTGGCGAGAGCGCGATCCCATTCGGCTTGGTGATGCCGGTGTCGGCCACGCGTTTCTCCTTCGTCCTCGCATCGACAAAGGTGACCTGCTTCTTCCCGGTCTCGGTGACGTAAATGTGCCCGCGATGCGACATCGCCAGGTCGTTCGGCTGCACATCTTCGGCGAGCACCTCGACTTCCTTCGTCACGAGGTTGATGGCGATGAGCCGCTTCTTCGCGCCCAGGCAGCAGTAGAGCCGGCCATCGGGTCCGAACTTCATGCCACTCACGGATTCGTCGGAGAGCTTCGTCTTCGTGCCATCGAGCGCGATCTTGTAGATGCCCGCCTGCTCCCCGCGCATGTCGCAGAAGAGAAAGTTGCCGGCGGGATCGCTCAGCGGACCGTCGGCAAAACCAAGGCCTTCCGCGACGACCTTCCAGTCTTCGCCGTCGATGAGGAGTGTGCTGAGCGCCAGGTCCTGAGCGTGAACTGTGGCGAGGGAAGCGAGGGCGAGGACGGGGAGAAGGCGCATTGGGGACAGTAAGAAGGAGAGTGAAGCTATTTGTCACGACTCGCGTGGGGCGGAGAAAAGAGCCGGCGGTGGAGCTCGTAGATGCGTTGCAACTCTGCGATGGGCTCCTGGTGATCATCCACGCGGAGATCGCGATAGCGGTCGCTGAGTCCGGCGTAGCCCCAGCCTTCACGGACGATGAGCAGCGCGGCGCTTTGCATCCCACGCTTGTCGCCACCCGCCGCCTGCCCGGCGGCCAGCGCATCGATGAGCCGCTGGCCGAGTTCCTTTTCGCCCGCGGCCGATTGCTCGAAATTTTCCGCCATCGCGGTGACCACGGCTTCACCGGCGAGGATGTTGCCCTGCACCGCGAAGTTGTCGCCCGTCCGCCCGCCCGCCCACGAGAAGCACTCGCCGCCCGTGAAGGTCGCGGCGCGTCCGTCGGCGCCGACGATCCCAAGTTGTCGCACTCCGCGATCTTCGTCGGCGTCGGTGAGCTGTTTGATCGCATCCGCTGGCGCGGTGCCGGACGCGAGCAGCTTCAGTCCTTCCGGCCCGTAGGTCGGATTCGCGCGGGATTGCGTGGCGATCGCGCCCACGCCTGCTTGGGCCCACGGCACCACGGAGCCGACGGCGAGAAAGCGCGATTGCACGGCGACGCCAAGTTCACCGGTGCGCGGATCGCGGGCCACGATCGAGAAGGTGGAAACGAGCGGGACTTCCGCAGGCGATTGCTTCGCTGGCGGCAACGTGCGCATCGCCTCAGAGGCCAGGATCTCCGGAATGGCACAGCCCGCGCCGCAGTCTTTCCGCCTGCCTTGCAGGGCAGCGAGCATGACGGCCAGACCGAAGATGAGGAGCAGCGGTTTCACTGCCCGGCGGCAGCCGGCACGGCGTTCACTTTCTTCGGAGCAGGTGCGGGCTTGTCGTCGAACCACTTCGTGAGGTCGCCCGACTCGAGCGGCACCTTGGCGCCGTTCGCCGGCACGTCGAGCCCGGCGGCCCACAGGATGCCATTGATCACAAACCGCCGCTGGCTCTCCACGCCCCAGTTGCGATGCAGATCGCATCCGGTGAAAGCGAACGAGCGCCCGCCGCTCGCGCGCTCGTAAGCCCATGCGACGACTTCATCGCGGCCCGCGTGCGCCTTCGCGTCGGCGGTCGAGCGATTCTTATCTGGCACCTGGCCAGTCAGCAGCGGCGTCGCTTTTTCATCGAAGTGCAAGTTGTACAGCCAGCCATCGAGCGGCGCGGAAAAGGGTGTGACGCCGCGGAGGATCGGGTGCGTCGGGAGCTTCGTGAACTCCATGTCCCAGTGCCCGCGCGAACCGATATCCGGTTGCCACACCGCACCGAGCCAGCCACGCAGCGTGTCCGCTTTTTCCTCCGGCACTTCCACTGCCTGATGGAGCATCACGAGCCCCGCGCCGGATTGCATGAGCTTCTCGATCCGGCTCCAGCGATCCGCGGTGAGGAAAGGGGTTTTCGCGCCGCCATCCGCATAGATCACCACTGCCTTCGCACCGTCAAAAATGCGCTCGTCCTTCGGCCAGCCTTCCGCCACCAGCGTCGGCCACACGCCCGTCTCAGCCTTCAGCCAATTCATCATCAGCGTGCAACCCGCGAAGTATTCGTGCTGGCCCGCTTTGTTACTCACGCTCCCGGCGAGGAGCACCACCTTCGCGAGCTTCGGATCGGGCGCCGCAGCTTCGAGCGGGATCTGCTGTTGTTCGGGAGTCAGTGCGGAAGCGCGAGCCGCGAGCACGAGGAGGAGGATGGGGAGACGCATAATCGGGGAGGCAGAAAACGTCTGGTCGCACGGCTGCGCGGCAAAAGGAAGTCATTTGTCGCAGCCATCGACACTGCACAGCCCTTCCCAAAAAAGCCCGCCACGTGCCTTCCCCGCCTACGCCGAGCGCAGAAAGGCGATGCCTGCGACGATGAGCGCCACCGCGGTCGTCTTCTGCAGCGTCACCGCTTCGCCGAAAAACACCGCACCCATTCCGAAGGCCAATGCCGCTTCGAGACCGAGCACGAGGATGTAAGTCACACCCAGATCGGTGCCGCGCATGGCCTGCGATTGGAGCACGGCACCGAGGCTGAAGAGTGCGACGAAGATCGTCACCGGCACGGCATGCTGGAGGCCATCCGCGTGTTTCATGGCGACGCCCCCGCTCGTGAAAGCGAGAGCGGCGAGGAGAGCAAGGCAGAGGTACATATGGAGTCAGAGTTCGCGGACGAGTTTGTGGAGCGGGCAGAAGCCACCGGAGACGACTGAAGCGCAAATGTGGATGGAAGAACTGCCCTTCCGAATTCAACGCGCCTCGCTGCGGAACTTTCCGGGAATCCATTCGGCGCAGAGTGCAGGTAACGGCTCCGTCGCGCGCCATCAACGCAGGCGCGCGATCAGCTCTCTAACTCCCGCTTCCCTTGGGTGGAAGCGCGCTCGACGCGGGAAGTTCCTACTTCCTCCACAGCCACTTCAGCGCGTCGGGAAAAACGGAGCCGCCGTGCATGGAGTTGTGGCCGTAGCCTTCGGCGAAGTCGAAGCGCACATCGTAGTTCATGAACTTCAGCGCGGAGTACATCTGCTGATTCGCCAGTGGCCAGTTGCCGAAGTTGTTGTCCAGATCGCCGCTGGTGTCCGCGAGGAAGACGCGAATGGGCTTCCGCTCGGTCTTCCGGATGAGCGACGGATACGCGTCGCCGCCGCGCAGGTTCACAAAGCTGCCGATCGTCGAAAGCACTTTGCGAAACGCCTCGGGATGCTCCCAGGCGACGGTGAAAGCGCAGATGCCGCCGCTTGAGGCGCCGCAGATCGCACGCTTCTCCGGGTCTTTCGTGAGCGGCCACTTCTTCTCCACTTCGGGCAGGATTTCCTCGAGGAGGAAACGCGCGTAACGGTCGCCGAGACTGTCGTATTCGTAGCCGCGATTGCTCGGGCGGAAGCGCTGGCCGGCCACGGGCACATTCTTCGGATTGTTTCCGGGATTGATGAAAATCGCGACCGTGGGCGGCATGTCGCCGCGGGCGATGAGATTGTCGAAGACGGTCGGCACGCGCCAGTGGCCCTTCAGATCCTGGTAGCCGCGGCCGTCCTGGAAGACCATCACCGCCGCGGAGCCGTCGGGCTGATATTGCGCCGGCACATACACCCACCAGTCGCGCACCGTGTCGGCGAAGATCTTCGATTCCCACGCCGGCATCTGCGTCACGGTGCCGTGCGGAATGTTCGGATTCGGCTCGTGATCCGGCGTCGGCTTGAAGGCGTCCTGCGCCAGAGCGAGTGCAGGTGCGGCGAGCAGCGGGAGGAGGAAGCGCATGCGAAAGGTGTATGGAGCGTGAGCGGAAATGGGAACGTGGAAATGCAGTTTTCCATCGGCGCTGGCCGCGCTTACACATCTGCACCGCATTCCTTTTCTCGCTGTGGAATCCAACCAACGCAAAGTCATCCAATCGCTCCGCCACCTCATGCGAGCGATCCCGCCGCCGGCGAGTTACTTCTCCGGCCTGGAGATCGAGCAGGCGCTGGCTCCGCAGAATATCATCTTCTTCCAGCGCCGTGATTCCGGTGCGCTGCGCCCCGCCGGTGTGAGTGCGAATTTTCACCATCGCTTTGAGCTCGTGACGGTGCTCGAAACCGCGGCGCCAGTGCGCATCGACCGCACGACCTACGCGCTGCATCCGGGAGAATGCGCGCTCATCTATCCGAATCAATTTCACCACTTCATGGATGTGCCGAAGGCGCGGCTCGAGTGGCTGTTCGTGACCTTCGAGCTCCAGAATCCCGCTGCGATCCAGCCTCTGAAGGATTCGCCGCGCGTGCTCGACAAGAAAGGGCTGCGCCTGATCGAGCGGCTGGTGTGCGAGTTTGTCGGCTCGCGTGACGGTGGGCGCGATACGCTGGCGATTTCCTACCTACTCAGCCGCCTGCTTCTGCATCTGCGGGAGTGTGAAACGCTGCCCGAGGAGCGGCGGGATCTCCACTCCAGCGACAACGTCCGCGACCTCATCCTCGAGGGGATCAATCGTTACGTCCGCAAGCACCTGAACGAGTCCGTGACGATCGCCGATCTTGCGGAGGAACTCGGTTACAGCATCAGCCATCTGCGCGCCGTCTTCCGCGATCGGCTCGGGATCAGCCTCGGTCGATACATGCGCGAGAGCCGGCTCTCGGAAGCTGCGCAGCTCCTCCAGACGAGCGAGCTGAGCGTGAGTGAAATCGGAGAGCGTTGCGGCTTCGAGTCGATCTACGCTTTCAGTCGCGCCTTTCGGAAGGCGTTTGGCTTTCCACCACGAAACTACCGGCAGATGGTGCAGGAAGGGCGGGTGGGAATGTCGAATGGCGACTGACGGATTTATGACGGGCTTTGGCGTCGCCTTGGCGAGGCCACCTTCGGCATTCTCCGCCTCCTCATGAAAGCCCTCGTCAAAGCGAAATCCGAACCCGGTCTTTGGCTCCAGGATGTGCCGGAGCCGACCTGCGGCATCAACGATGTCCTCATTCGCGTCGATCGCACCGGCATCTGCGGGACCGATCTGCACATCTACAAATGGGACGCGTGGGCACAGCGCACCATCCCGGTGCCGATGGTCGTGGGGCATGAATTCGTCGGCGAGATCGTCGCCGTCGGCTCGAATGTGAACGACTTCTTTCCCGGAGAGATCGTGAGCGGGGAAGGGCACGTCGTCTGCGGTCGCTGCCGCAATTGCCTCGCCGGTCGGCGCCATCTTTGTGCGCACACCAGCGGCGTCGGGGTCAATCGGCCGGGCGCCTTTGCCGAGTACATCGCGCTGCCGATGACGAATGTGTGGCATCACCGTCCCGGCATCGATCTCGATGTCGCGAGCATCTTCGATCCGCTCGGCAATGCCGTGCACACGGCGCTGAGCTTCGACGTCCTCGGCGAGGATGTGCTCATCACCGGCGCGGGTCCGATTGGGCTCATGGCCACGGCGGTCGTGCGGCACGCCGGCGCGCGTTTTATCGTCGTCACCGATGTGAACGAATACCGCCTCGGCCTCGCTAAGAAGCTCGGTGCGGACGTGGCGCTGAATGTGTCGCGCGGCTCGCTCGCCGACGTGCAGAAGGAACTCGGGATGCAGGAGGGCTTCGATGTCGGGCTGGAGATGTCCGGCGTGCCGTCGGCGTTCCGTTCGATGATCGACGCCATGTGTCACGGCGGGAAAATCGCCATGCTCGGCATTCCCGTGGAGGAGATCGCGATCGACTGGACCAAGGTCGTCTTCAACATGCTCACCGTGAAAGGCATCTACGGCCGCGAGATGTATGAGACGTGGTACAAGATGAGCGTGATGATCCAGAGCGGGCTCGATATCACGCCGACGATCACGCACCGCTTCGGTGCGGATGACTTCGAGAAAGGGTTCGCAGTGATGAAGTCGGGCGAGAGCGGGAAGGTCATCCTCGACTGGAAAGTTTTCCGGTAAGGTCATGAAGCTCGCCCTCGTGCAGACGCTGCTGGAGCACGCGGGCGTCTCCGTCTCCGCGGTCTCCGGCGTGCTCGCCGCGAAAGGCAAACGGATCGACCTCTTCGGCGTGCTGGTGCTGGCGCTGGTCACGGCGTTCGGCGGTGGCACGACGCGCGATCTGCTCGTCGGCGATACGCCGGTCGTGTGGCTGCGCGGGCCGCAGTTGCTCTTAAATGCGACGCTCACGGCGCTCCTGACCTTCGCCGTCGCGCGGATGGCGCATCTGCCGCGGCGTGCGCTCATCGTTGCGGATGCTGGCGCTCTCGCCGTCTTCGCCATCCTCGGCACCTCGAAGGGACTCGCGTTTCATTTCTCCGCGCCCGTGGCGATCCTGCTCGGGGTGGTGACAGGGATCGCCGGCGGCATCATTCGCGATGTGCTCACTGGCGAAGTGCCGCTGGTCTTTCGTCCGGAGATCCGGCTTTACGCGACTGCGGCGTTTGCCGGCGCGGTCGTTTTCGTCGCGACCATCGGACTCGTCGGTGAATCCACCGCGACTTTGCTCGGCGCCGGCACTGTGCTGGGATTGCGGCTCGCGGCGATGCGCTGGAAAATCTCGCTCCCGGTCTTCGACACCCACTGATGCACGCGCTCGATTTCCACCAAGCGGTCGCGCGGCTTTGCCATCATGCGGCATCCGGTGGCGCCCGCGCGTTGATAGCGCTGGCGGGCGTGCCGGGCTCGGGGAAAAGCACGCTGGCTGCGCGACTCGCGGAGGCCGTGAACCGCCGCGTCAGTCCGCATGCGATGGCGGCGCTCGGGATGGATGGTTTTCATTTGCCGAAGGCCGCGCTCCGCCAGATGGCAAATCCCGAGGAAGCCCTGGCGCGACGCGGAGCGCCGTGGACGTTCGACGCGGCCGGCCTGGCGGCGCGGCTGGCGCTGGTGCGGCAATCGGGCGGCGTCGTGTGGTGTGCGTGGCCGGATTTTCAACACGGCGTCGGCGATCCTGTGGAGCGGCAGAATGCCGTGCGACCCGAGACACGCGTGATTCTGGTTGAGGGTCTGTATTTGATCCATCGCGCTGATGGCTGGGAAGCGGTGGCTGCGGCCTTCGACGAACGCTGGTATCTCGACACGCCGCTGACGCTCGCGATGCAGCGCCTCGCCCGCCGGCACATGGCGTCCTGGAGTGTGACCGCCGATCAGGCGGAGGCGCGCATCGCCCGGAACGATCGCCTCAACGCGGAGATCGTCATCGCCAGCCAGCCAGCGGCGGAGTGGTTCCTCCGCGGTGATGCACCGCTCGACGAAGCTCTGCAATCCGAGCACATCTGAACCCGTGAACGC
>JANPIS010000358.1:0-2159 GCA_031425095.1 Chthoniobacteraceae bacterium | reverse complement strand
ATCATCGTCTCGCCGATGGCGCGGCCGAGGCCGATCATCACAGCGGAAAAAATGCCGGCGCTCGCGGTCGGCAGCACCACGTGCATCGCCGTCTGCCAGCGGCTCGCGCCGAGCGCCGCAGAGCCGCTGACCAGCGCGGGTGGCACATTCGAGAGCGCGTCTTCGGTGATCGTGAAAATGATCGGGATGACCGCGAAACCCATGATAAAACCGACGACGAGCGAGTTGCGCTGCTGGTAATCGGCGCCGGTGACGTGCGGCCACCACTGGCGGAAGTCGGCGATCTTCGCGCCGGTCGCGGGATCGGTGACGGTGAAGAAGATGCGCTCGACGATGGGGCCGAGATGCCAGCCGAGCCAGCCTACGAGGAGGAGAATTGGGACGAAGACAAAGAGCTCGTAGCCGGGCCGGATGCGGCGGCGGATTTCGTAGCGCTGGCCCGCCCAGATCCAGCCGAAGAGCAGCGCGGCAGTCGGGATGAGCACGCCCATCGTGAGCACCGAGGGCACGCGCGTTTCCAGCATCGGCGCGAGCCAGAGCGCCGCGAGGAAGCCGAGCACCACGGATGGCAGCGAGGCCATGATCTCCATCACGGGCTTCACCACGCGTTTGAATTTCGGCTCGAGAAAAAGCGACGTGTAGAGCGCGGCGAGGAGCGCGATCGGCAGCGCAAAGAGCAGCGCGTAAAAGGTGCCCTTGAAGGTGCCGATGACCAGCGGCACGAGCGAGAGCTTCGGCTCGAAGTCGTCGGTGCCGCCGGTAGATTGCCACTCGTACTTCGGCTCGCTCGCGCCCTCATACCAGAGCTTGCCGAAGAGCGCCTTCAGGCTCGCCTCGGGGTGCGGATCATTGAGGCGGTGGAGGTGCAGCTTGCCCGCGGCGTCGAGGAAAAGGATGCGGTCATGCTTGCCGGCGATGACGGCGCGCGAGACTTCAAACGGCAGCGTCGATTCCCAGCGCACCGTCTCCGTAGTGCTGTAGCGCAGCGACGCGAATTTTCCGCTGCCGATGAGGAAGGATTTATTGCGCAGGCTGCTCGCAAAGAAAGTGGGCGCGGCGGGCAGCGTGCCGAAAGTTTTCGTCAGGCTCCACACACGCTGGTCGCCGTCCTTCGGCACGAAGAGACTGTACACGCGGTTCTCGCCAGCGGCGTTTGTCACGACGAGCGAGACGTCGCCGAGGATGAAATCCATCTCCGCGATGCGCCGCTCGGCGCGATCGGCGAAGGGCTTGATCGTCTGCCGCACCGCGATCTCGTCGCCGACGCGGAAGAAGTAATCGATCTCGCCAGCGTCGGTCGCGATGAGCACGCCGTCGGCATTCGAGGTTACGCGGACGTGCGTCGGCTTGCCGCGCAGCTTGCGAGTCAGATTGAATTTTCCTCCGACCTGGATGCTGCCTTTGCCCTTCAGCGTGCGTTTCTCGGTGAGCGTGGCGGCGTGGACTTCGATTTCGCCGCCGACTTCGCAGATCACCGCGGCGAGCTTCGTGTCGCCGGAGTCACCGTAGGCGATCTCGAGCACCTTCGCGCCTTCTGGCGCGATGGCGTAAAAGGGATCCGCCTTCACTGCCTGCACGACCTGCTGATGGCCGTCCGCAAAGGTCATCGAGTAGTTCAGATTCACCACGGCGAAACGTCCATCCGCGGTGCCGACGATCACCTTCTGCCCCTGCTGGCGATACGCCACCGAGGTGATCTCGCGCTGCTCCGCAAACTCCGGCGCGACGATCTGGGGCGGGCGCGCGCCCGTTGTGTCGATGAAGGTCAGCGTGCCATTCGGCTCGATGAGCACGGGCAGTTCGGACCATTCATCCACGCCGAGCATCGCGTAGCTCTTCGCCTCCACCGCGACGTTCTTTTCCTCCGCCACCTCCGCGCCGCGGAAGAGCGGAATGATCTGCGAGAGGATGAAAACGAAGATGCCCGCGACGGCCGTGATCACCATCACGCCGCCGAGCTTGATGAACCACGTCATGAAGCGGTCGAATGCGAGCGTCGATCGCGAGACCTGAAACCGCGCGGGCACAGCCGGGGCCGGCTTCTGCGGAGTGTCGGTGGCGGGCATGACGGTTTGAAAAGGAGAGGCGCGGCGCCGGTTAGGAACCGGCGCCGCGCCAAAACTGGCTTGCGCCGGGAATTATTTCGAGAACTTCCCCTC
>JANPIS010000357.1:0-1891 GCA_031425095.1 Chthoniobacteraceae bacterium | reverse complement strand
TGGGAAAAGGAAGTTGCAAATCGGATTCTCTGGATTCATCGGTGCCTCCCAACGCTTCCAATTTGCTCGACGAACGCACTCCGACACTCGCGGTTGCGAATGGCGACTTTGGCGATGCCCAACCCTCGCTGTGCGAGAAGTCGTTCACGGTCGGGGTCGAGCGCGTGGCGCTCACGAAGCAGATCGGCAAGCCCAGCGAGGAGGTTTGGAAGGACTTCATCGACGAGGTGCTAGTAAATGATCCGCGCGTGCCGGAGAAAGTGCGCGAGGCGACGGCCCGCTGGGGATTGCCGCGCGATGAGTTCACCGACAATGGCCACTGGCCGCACCAGCTTTACGTGCACGAGGCGCGGCGAATGGTGGGCGCGTTTGTGATGACGGAGCACGCGCTGACGGGCACGCGGCCTGTGGAAGATCCCGTCGCGCTGGCCAGCAGATCGATGCGCCCTCCGAGACCGGTAGGCTCCTGCTGCCCGATCAGCATCCATTCCGCCGAAAGGATCTCCGGCGAAGCAACGATCATGGTCTCGAGCAATTGCTCGGAAGGCAGTCGGGTGGTGAGGAGCGGCACGGGTTGCTCTCCCACTTTCCAGATAGCGTGTTGGACGGACATGGGGTCAGCGAATCTTCGGGGGAGAATGGGTGGACTACGCCGCGACTAGCTCGGCAGAATCAGCGGATGGGGCGGGTGCCGTGCCCACATACGGGAGCTGACACGCAGCGCCACCACGGTGGCAAAGCGGCGAAAGCCGCCGTCATCTGCAATCGACTACGACCCAGCCGAATCGAACTTCGATTGCGCCAACCAGCACGACTGGGAAAAAACCATTTTCGAGCGTCGTGCGCGCAGGCCCAATGCCTTCCGGAGGAAACCGTGAGCCTGATCCCCCTCTCGCTCGTAGACGCAATGCGATTGGGGCAGGAACAGAGCCCCGAATCCTTCCGGGACGCTGCCATGAAAATCTGGAAGAACTTTCTAGCCGCGAGAGGCTGGAACGAAGCGCGATTCGAACAAGAGGCCCGTTGCTCTTGCTTTTTATCTATCCGCAGACCGAACGGAGGGATGACGTTTTGCGGTCCCTCGGATTGGACCTTACTTGCCCTTCTTCTTCGGTGCCGCCGCGGGAGCTTTCGTGGCTGGGGAAGTTGTGCCCTTCACCTTGGTCCACCGAGCCTTGGCGGCGGCCGCCATCTTCGCCCGGGCTTCAGGAGAAATGTTTCGCGCGCCCTTCTTTTTGGCGGGTGCGGCCACTGGAGCGGTGGCCACCGTCTCCGCCGGGCCTTTCACTTTTGCCCAGCGAGCCTTGGCGGCGACCGCGAGCTTGGCCCGATGAGCGGCTGAGATCTTGCATTTGCCTTTCCGTGGCGCCGGCGGGGCGTTCATCACTCTCGGGCTGGCGGCCACCGATGCACTGCCACCCACGAGACCAGCGAGCTGTGCCTGCAACTGCTCGATCTGTTCGGCGATAGTGATGGCTTGCTTGAGTTGAGCGAGGGTGGGCGTGGGCACGAGGTAGAGCTAACTGGAGAAGAGCGAGGATCGTCAATCACTCTTGCCTTGGTCACTTTTTGAAAATGGCTGATCGCGAGAAAAAGGGGTGAACGCCTCGAACGCCTCCGCCCGCCCCGTCTCGACCGAGTCGCCAGCGCCCGCGCTTCGTCGTACGCTATCACAAGGACCTCGACGTTTGGGATTACGACGACGCGGGGACGCTCAATGCGGTGTATGAGTTCCTGCGCAGTCTCGGTGTCCGTTGGTTTGCGCCGGGGGATTTGGGCGAGGTGGTGCCGAAGCAGGCGACGATTGCGCTGCCGGTCATGAACAAAACGGTGAAGCCGGACTTTGGTTTGCGGCGTTTCACCTTCTACACAGAGCACACGGGTCTTGGTG
>JANPIS010000356.1:0-2976 GCA_031425095.1 Chthoniobacteraceae bacterium | reverse complement strand
TGAGGCCGACGTTTTTAATGAGCACGCGCGAGTGCGGCTGCGCGGCGGCGGCGGCGAGCCAGAATGCCGCGCTGGAAATATCGCCGGGCACTTGAAAGTCGCGCGACTCCGGCATTTGTCCGCCGTGGAGGCTCGCCGTGAGGTCTTCGGTCTTCAGGCCAACGAGGAAATACTGGAGCATCCGCTCGGTATGATCGCGGCTCTGGCCGGGCTCGGTGACGCTCGTCTTGCCCTTGGCAAACATGCCCGCAAGCAGCACCGCGCTTTTTACCTGCGCGCTCGCGACTGGGCTGAAGTAATTCAGGCCCTTGAGTTCCCCACCCTGGATGACGAGCGGCGGGCGATGGTTCGCGCCCTCGGCCACGATCTTCGCGCCCATCTGCGTGAGCGGTTCAATGACGCGTGCCATCGGACGCTTCGAGAGCGAGGCGTCGCCGGTGAGTCGCGTTTTGAAACGCTGCCCGGCGAGTAATCCGGTGAGCAGCCGCATCGTGGTGCCGGAGTTTCCGCAATCGATGTCGCGCTTCGGGGCGATGAATTCGCGACTGCGTCCGTGAACCACGAGCGTGGTGTCGTCCGCCATCTCGATCTTCACGCCGAGCGAGCGCATCGCCTCCACGGTGCAGAGGCAGTCTTCGCTCGGCAGGAAGCCCTTGATCACGCACACGCCATTCGAGAGTGCCGCAAACATCACCGCGCGGTGAGAGATGCTTTTGTCGCCAGGCACTTCGAGTTCGGCCTGTAGGGTGGGGGCGCGGCGGATCTTCCAGTCAGACATTGGGTGAGTTCGGGAACCGCACGTTGGCGCGGCGTTGTTGGGCGTGGGTGAGGAGTGTGCGGATCGCGGGGTCGGCCGGGTCGCGGGCGAGGATGTTCGCGATTTCGCGGAGCTTTTCAATCATCGCGTCGAGCGCCCCGCGCACGGCGGTGGAATTCGCTGCGAGGATGCCGGCCCACATCTCTGGCGGGCCACTGGCGACACGCGTGGTATCGCGGAATCCCGGCCCGCAAAAGTCGAAGGCGGTGTCCTGCCGCTCGGCGACCACATTCACGAGGGTCGCGGCGAGGAGATGGGGAAAATGACTGATCAGCGCGACGGCTTCATCGTGCGCGGCGGGCGAAAGATGGCGGACATTACAGCCGAGCGATTGCCAAAATTCACCCAACTCCGCGACGGCCGCGGCATCCGAGTCTGCGTCAGGCGTGACGAGGCAGGTGGCTCCGCGGAAAAGATCCGCCCGAGCCGCACGCAGCCCCGTCTGCTCCGAGCCAGCCATTGGATGACTGCCGACGAAACGCGGCCCGCCTTTGAAGATCGAGCCGAGCTCCGCGACGACCGTGGCTTTCACACTGCCGACATCCGTGACGATCGCGCCCGGTTTCGCTGCACCCACGATTTCACGCGCGAGTTCCGGCATCGCCTCGATCGGCGTGCAGAGGATGATGAGATCGGCATCGCGCACCACGCGCGAAAGTTTCGTGGCCGTGTATTGCGCGATGACCATCGCTTTCAACTCCTCCACCATCTCGGGCCGCCGCGCCCAGATCGCCACGGAGACCTCCTTCCGCCCGCGCAAAGCGAGCGCGATGGACCCGCCGAGAAGGCCGGGACCGACGATGGCGACGCGCTGAATGCTCATGCGGGTAAAAGAAAACCCCGGCTTGCGACGGAGGCCGACAAGCCGGGGTAAAAGGAGCGGATCGTGCGGCGGATTACGGAACGAGGAACGTCTTGCCGGAATACGGATCCTTTACCTCCGTGCCTGGAGGAAAGCCGCGCACGTCGATGTAACCGGCGGCCGGCGCGTAGGGGCTGGTCACGAAGCCAGGCTTGCCAGCCACGCCTTTCGCGTAGGGGAGGTCGCCCGTCTTCACCGGCGGCTCGGAAGTCAGAGGAGGATTGTTGCTCGTGTTCGAAGGTGGGAGCTCTTCGGGCTTTTCGCGGCGCTTCTTCTGAGCCGAAGATTCATCGGAGGGCGCATCCGTCGAAGGTTCGTCGGAGACCGGAGGGGCTGGGCGGTATCCACCCTCGCGCTGCTTGGGTTTGCGTTCGGAACGGGTGGATTCGCAACCCACAACGAGGATCGCGCAGAGGGCGACAATGGCCGGGGAAAGGAGATGCTTGATCATGTGGCGTGGCTATTAACTGAGGGGCTCAGGGCTGACAATTGGAAATTTGGGCGGACGTAACTCCGGGAGCGCCGCCGTCCCGTGCGGCATCGTGCAAATTCGCGCGCAGTGCCAAATCAATCAAAGCTTGGCGCTACGCGCGTTGAGAACGACTGCCGCCCGGGACGGCGGCGCTCCCATCACGCCAAACGCACGGCCCCCGCGCCGCGTTCGATACGGCCGATGACGCGACCTTTCGTGAGTTTCACCGCGCGCTCGCGGTCCGCGGCGGCCACGATCATCGCCATGCCGATGCCCATATTGAAGACCTGATACATCTCCGCGCGGTCCACGCCGCCGCCTTCGCGGATGTGTTCGAAAATCGCGGGCACTTTCCAACTCGCGCAATCGATCACCGCATCGCAGATCTTCGGCAGCACCCGCGGAAGATTATCCACCAGCCCGCCGCCGGTGATGTGCGCCAGGCCGCGGATCATGCCTGCCGGCAGGCTGGTGAGCAGCGGCTGATAGTTGCGATGCACGCGGAGCAGTTCATCACCGAGCGTCTTCGCGACGCCGGGCAGCTTCGACGTGAGCTTCAGCTTCATGCGGTCGAAAAGCACGCTGCGCGCGAGCGTGTAGCCATTCGTGTGCAGCCCGTTTGACGGCAGACCGAGGATCACATCGCCGGCGCGAACCTTCGATCCGTCGATGAGCTTCGGCCGATCCACCACGCCGATGATCGTGCCGACGAGGTCGTATTCGCCTGGGTGATACATCCCCGGCATCTGCGCCGTCTCCCCACCGACGATCGCGCACGTCGCCGCCTTGCACGCTTTCGCAAAGCCGCGCATGAGCTGCTCGAAA
>JANPIS010000355.1:0-5468 GCA_031425095.1 Chthoniobacteraceae bacterium | reverse complement strand
AGCCGTAGATGCCGAGATGGCGACGGTAGTGCTGGGCTTTAGCCCGCTGAGCCGTGCCTGAGACCCGAGCCGTATTTGGAATCACGCTCCGTGAAAAATAGAGCGCGTCGGAGTGTCGATCCAGGACCACTTTCACGCAGTTGGGATTGGCGACCTCTTCGCCCTCGGCGAAGGGATGCGCCGCCGTGATCATCGCGATCTTCCGATCCGCCTTCATCGCTTCGGCGAGTCGCGTCACGAGCTTCGGATCGATGAACGGTTCATCGCCCTGCACATTGATGACGTGGCTGAATCCCCGTAGCCGTTTCGCCACTTCCGCGCAGCGATCCGTGCCGCTGCGATGCTTCGGCGAAGTGAGCGACACCTCCGCGCCAAATTCAAACGCCGCCTCGGCGATCCGCAGGTCATCCGTGGCCACGATCACCTCGGCGATGCCCTTCGCCCGCCGACAGCGTTCCCACACATGCTGGATCAGCGGCTTGCCCGCGAGCAGGTGCAGCGGCTTGCCGGGGAAGCGTGTCGATGCCCAGCGGGCAGGGATGACGACGACGGCATGAGCTGGCATCCGAAGTTCTTAGGGCTGTGCGCGCGCAGCCGACAACTCAATTCATTCCGGCGTCGGGGCCTCCCGGATCTACCGCGCGGCCCGGACCACCTCGCGAGGATGCGCGACGGCCTCGCGCTTCACGAGGCCCGGTTCAGTCGATGGATTTGATCCTGAGACGGCAATACCACACGGGCGCCTGCGACTTGCCGTGCAGACCCTGCAAACCGATCGGATCTTTCGGCGTGTAACGGGGCCGTTAGCCGCCGACTTCGGCCTTCGCCTCGGCGGCGAGGGCGGTCGAGAGGTAGCGCTCACCGGTGGAGCACGCGATCGTCACGATCGTCTTGCCCTTGTTCTCCGGACGCTTGGCGACTTCGATCGCGGCCCAGACATTCGCGCCGGAACTGATGCCGCCGAGGATGCCTTCTTCTTTCGCAAGGCGACGGGCCATGGCGAAAGAATCGTCGTTCGACACCTTGATGCACTCAACGATCTGCGGATTTCCCGCGCTGTCCTTGAGGTGGAGATTGTTCGGCACGAAACCCGCGCCGGTGCCCTGGATCTTGTGCGGGCCGGGTTTCACGGGCTCGCCTTTCAGCGTCTGATTGATGACTGGCGAATCCGCCGGCTCCACCGCGATGGCCTGGAAGCTCGCCTTGCGTGGCTTGATCACTTCCGTGACGCCGGTGATCGTGCCGCCGGTGCCGACGGCCGAAACGAAGATGTCCACCTTGCCGTCCGTGTCTGCCCAGATCTCCTCCGCCGTCGTCTTCTTGTGAATCTCCGGGTTGGCCGGGTTGTTGAACTGCTGCGGCATCCACGCGCCGGGCGTTTCGTTGACGAGCGCTTCGGCCCGGGCGATGGCGCCTTTCATGCCTTCCGGCCCCGGTGTGAGCACGAGCTTCGCCCCGAGCATGGCGAGCAGGGTGCGGCGCTCGAGCGACATCGTCTCCGGCATGGTGAGGATGAGCTTGTAGCCTTTCGCCGCCGCCACGAAGGCGAGCGCGATGCCTGTATTGCCGCTGGTCGGCTCGATGATCGTGGTGTCCTTGGTTAGCACCCCACGCTTCTCCGCGTCTTCGATCATCGCCATGCCGATGCGATCCTTCACGCTGCCGAGCGGATTGAAGAACTCGCACTTGATCGCGATGGTCGTGCTCGGATCGACGCCGAGGCTCGCGGGAATCCGGTTGAGTTTCACGAGCGGGGTGCGGCCGACGGTCTCGACGATGTTGTTGTAGATCTTGCCCATGGCGTTGGTGTGTTTGGTGGTGGAGAAACGGATTGCTGTTCTACTTGCCGGTGGTTCGTGGCGGCAAGGCGCGTTTTCTGGCGCGAGATTACGTTTGAATTGCCGGCGACCGGTGGTAGTTCTGCCGCACCTTTTCGCAGAAACCTACCGACACATCCCTATGGCCGACCTTCTCAACACTCAGGACATCAAAGCGTGGCTCAAGAAATTGCCCGAGTGGGAACAGGACAAGAAGCATATTGAGCGGGTGTTTGAATTCGACGACTTCACCGGAGCGATCGACTTTGTGAACCAGGTGGCCGACATCGCTGAGGAAGAGGAGCACCACCCGGAGATCGACGTCCGCTACAACAAGGTGCGGATCGGTCTTTCGACGCACAGCGAAGGTGGGCTCACGGAGCTCGACTTCGAGCTCGCCGAGCGGATCGACACGCTTGTCGAGTAGTCGCCGATGCCTGCGCCCGAAGTCCCAACGACCCGGGCGCGGATGGTCGCTGCCACGCTGGTCGTGATCGCTTTGGTCGTTGGATTGTGGTGGTGGATCGATGTGCGCAGTGCCGCACCGCCGCCTCCGCCGGTCACGCTCCCGACGCCGTAGGGCGGAGCGCCGGCGCGCGCGCTGGCCTGCCGCGTGGTTTGGGTGCGTCGCTCCAGAATGCGGTCTTTGCGCGTTCAAAATGCGGAGCCGAGCGCAGCGCCCTCATGGGCGCAGAGCGTTGGATTTTTCCATTTGCCATGCCTGCCACGCCCTCCCATTTCCGAGAAACCGCCCTGGCTCACGCCAGTCGCGACTTCGTGCTCCTGCGCGAATCGCAGACCGTGGATGAAGCATTGCGCATGATCCGCGAGCAGGGGATGGGCGAGCGGATCGTCTATTTCTACGTCGAGAATGCCGAGGGCCGTCTGAATGGCGTATTGCCCACCCGGCGTCTGCTTACGGCGGCACCGGAGGCGCTGCTGGGCGAGATCATGGTCCGGCGCGTGGTCGCGATCCCGCAACACGCAACGCTGCTCGAAGCCTGCGAACTCTTCGTCCTGTACAAATTCTTCGCCTTCCCCGTGGTCGATGCGAATCGGCACATGGTCGGGGTGCTCGACGTGGGCGTTTTCACCGAGGAAGTGCTCGATCTGAGCGAGCCGGATAAAGCCTCAGACACTTTCGAGATGCTCGGCTTTCACATCGCCCAGGCTCGGGAAGCTTCGCCGTGGAAGGCCTTTCGCCTCCGCTTTCCCTGGCTGCTCGCCACGATTAGCAGCGGCACGGTCGGGGCGCTTCTGGCGGGTGCATTCGAAGCCACGCTCGCGCGCGCGGTGATTGTCGCCTTCTTCCTCGCGCTGGTGCTGGCACTCGCGGAGTCCGTGAGCATTCAATCGATGACACTGACGCTCCAGGCGCTGAAGGTGAAGGCTCCGGATTGGAAGTGGTTTCGGGGCGCGGTGTCGCGTGAAGCCGGTGCGGCGGCGTTCATCGGGTTGGCGTGTGGCCTTCTCGTCGCCTTCATCGTTTTCTTCTGGCGCCAGTCCGGCATGGGTGCGCTCGTCGTCGGTTCGAGTGTGTTTGGCTCGGTGATCATCGCCTGCCTGGCGGGCGTATGCGTGCCGTCGCTCCTGCACGCGATGAGGCTCGACCCGAAGATTGCCGCGGGCCCGATCACGCTCGCGGTCGCCGATGTACTCACGCTGCTGCTGTACTTCTCGCTCGCGGCCTGGCTGCTCTGAGGACAGTTGAGTGTTGAGAGTTGAGGGTTGAGCGCCGCACTATCCCAGCCGGACGCGCACTCCGAGTCGGCGCGCCTCTCAACTCTCAACCCTCAACTCTCGACCCTCCCTTGCATCCCATCGTCATCGCGCCGTCCATCCTCGCCTGTGAATTCGGGCGTTTGCACGAAGAGGTCCACCGCGCGGAGCAGGCCGGTGCGGACTGGCTGCATCTCGACGTGATGGATGGCCACTTCGTGGATAACATTTCCTTCGGCCCCGCTTTCGTGGAAGCGACTGCCGCCGCGGCCACGCGACCGATCGACGTCCACCTGATGATCGAGCGGCCCGATCACTACTTCCCGCGTTTCCTGAAGTGCGCGACGAACATCACCGTCCACGTCGAAGCAAAGCACAACGTGAACAAGACCCTGCGGGCGATCCGGGAAGCGGGGAAGTCCTGCGGACTCGCGCTCAATCCGGCGACGCCGGTCGAAGCCGCGGTGCCCTATCTCGACCTGATCGATCTGCTGCTCGTGATGACCGTTGTGCCAGGCTTCGGTGGTCAGCCCTTCATGCCGGAGACGATGGAGAAGGTGCGGCATGCGCATGCCGCGCGGCAGAGTCTGGGGAAAAAGTTTCGCATTGAGGTGGACGGCGGCATCAATGCTGAGACTGGTGCCGTGGCACGCGCGGCTGGAGCGGACACGCTGGTGGTCGGCACGTACTGCTTCCGCGCCGAGGACATGGGTGCGGCGATCGCGCAGGTGCGCGGATAGTCGCGGGTCACTGCTCCGAGCGCTCGGCGCTGCGCTGCGTGGGCTCGAAGTGCGCGAGGGCTTCGCCGACGAGGAAGAGCGAGCCCGCGATGAGGACGCGCTCTGGGTGCGGGGTTGCGCATGCGATCGCAGCGGCCAGGGAAGAGCTCGCAGTGCGCGGCCACTCGGCGTCCATTGCGCAGGCCATTTCGCAGATCTCGTCGGTCGCGCAGGCGCGGGTGTTTTCGACCGGCACGGCGATCATTCGTGCGGCGATCGGGCGCAGCGCCGCGAGCACGCCGGCCACGTCTTTGTCGCGCATCGCGCCGAAGATGAGCGTCGCTCGCGCTTCGCCGAATTCCTTGCGCCATGTCCTGGCGAGTTGCGTGGCGGCGTGGGGATTGTGTGCGCCATCGAGGATGATCCGCTCGCCGATCCGCTCGAAGCGTCCGGGCCACTGCACCGTCTCGAGGCCTTCGCGGATCGCGGCGGGTGGCACGTCGAGGCCCGCCGCGGCGAGCGCTGCGCGCACGAGCGCGGCATTCCAGCGCTGATGCTCACCGGCGAGATTCACGTGCCACTCCGTATCGATCGGTTGATCGACAAACTGCACCGTCGTTCCCACGCGCTGTGCGGTGTCGCGCAGCACGGTCGTCGCCTCGGGCTCCTGCGGTGCAGAGACCGCGGGCACGCCGGGTTTAAGGATACCGGCTTTCTCCGCCGCGATCTCGGCGAGCGTCGAGCCCAGCCACGCCTGATGATCGAGCCCAATCGGCGTGATCACGCTCACGATGGGCGTGACGACATTCGTCGCGTCGAGGCGGCCACCCATCCCGGTCTCGAGGATCGCGACCTCTGCCCCGTGCCGCTGAAACCACGCGAGCGCCAGAGCCGTGACGATCTCGAAGAACGTCGGAGCGTGTTCCCATTCGGTCATCCGCTCGCGGATCTCCGTCAGCCCCGCAGCCACGTCGGCTTCGGGGATCATCTCGCCATTGAGCCGGATGCGTTCGCGGAAGGTGACGAGGTGCGGCGAGGTGTAGAGTCCGGTGCGATAGCTCGCGGCGCGGCAGATCGCATCGGCCATCGCGCAGACGGAACCTTTCCCATTCGTTCCCGCGACATGGATGAAGGCCGGACGAAGCGCCTCCGGTTTGAGCAGCGCGTCCGTCAGCCGCTCGATGACGGCGAGCCCGAGCTTGATGCCGTGGAG
>JANPIS010000354.1:0-8362 GCA_031425095.1 Chthoniobacteraceae bacterium | reverse complement strand
CTGCGCGATGAGGAGGTGGCCGCGGTCTTCACTTACGTCTTCACCTCGTGGGGCAATGCGCTCGAGGTGCCGACTGTCGCGGAGATCGCCGGGCTGCGGGCGAAGACGAAGTTCAAGACCTTCGAAGCGCTGCAAGCGGCGCTGGGCGGAGGCGCGCTGCCCGCCGCGCCGGAGGGCTGGCATCTGCGCGTCGCCGCGGAGTTGAGCTTCTCGCCGGTGCGTGTGGCGATGCATCCGGATGGGCGAAGCGTGCTCATCCTCGCGCAGAATGGCGACGTGTGGCGCTGGCCGGCCGACGGCGCGGAATTCACGCGTCTCCTCGCCGGGGCATCCTACATCGATCCGACGTTGGGGAGCGCGTCGGTGCTCGGCTTCACCGTGGACCGCCGCCGCCGGCTCTACTTGGTGAGCAATCAGAACGACCCGACTGCGCGGCCGGTGCGCAACAACGTGACCATCTTTCTCACCGGCGAGTGGTCGGCGGAGCGCGACTGGGAAAAGCCGGCGCCGTGGCTGCGCACGCATTATCCGTGGGGCGTTGGTCCTTACAATCACGGCGTCTCGCATATCGCGCAGGGGCCGGACGGCTGGCTCTATGTGAACAGCGGCTCGCGCACCGATGGCGGCGAGGCGGGCACGCTGCCAAATTTTGCGCGGACCGGCGAGGAGCCCATCACCGCCGCGCTCTGGCGGTTGAATCCGGACGATGAGAAGCCGGAGATCGAGATCTTTGCGCGCGGGCTGCGAAACAGCTTTGGCTTTTGCTGGGACGATGAAGGCCACCTGCTGGCGACCGAGAATGGACCGGACGCCGACGCGCCCGAAGAACTCAACTGGATCGAGCGCGACCGGCACTACGGGTTCCCGTTCCAGTTCTCCGACTGGGAGACGAAGCCCTATCCGCACACGCCCGATGCACCACCCGGCGTCACCTTCACGCGCCCGCTGCGCAATGTCGGGCCCGATGCCATCGGCGGCGCGCGCGCTCTCTCGACCTTTGAGCCGCACTCGTGCCCGGCTGGCATCGTGTGGCTCGGAGCGGACTGGCCTGCTCCGCTCGCCGGCAGTTTTCTCACTGTGCGCTTTGGGAATCTCATCAAGCAGGAGTCCGGCTTCGACCTCTTGCAACTCCGTCCCGACTTCAAGGCCCGCACGACGAGCGTGCATCGCATCCTGCATCCGCTCGGGCGTCCGATCGATGTGCTCAAGCTCCCCGGTCACCGCATCCTGATCGTCGAGTACTGCCGCGGCACGAACTTCGCCGCTGGGCTCGGCACTCCGGGGCGGCTCCTGATTCTCGAGCCGAAGACGAATTCGCAGTGAGCACTTCGCCGGGCATTGTTTTGCCCGCCGGCATTCTGCCACACTCGGGTCATGAAGTTCCTCCCCGCTCTGTTTCTCTTCTGCGCCCTTTCCGGCATCGCTCTCCCACAGGCTCGCCGTGCGCCGATCGTCTCACCCGAGATCCACGCGGACCGCAGCGTCACCTTCCGCCTTCGCGCGCCGCAGGCCAGGGAGGTCTCGCTGCGCGGACAGTGGACGAAGCAGCCGGTGCCATTCGCGCGCGGTGAAGATGATGTGTGGTCGCTGACGACTCCGCCGATCGAGGCCGGCGTGTGGGAGTACTCGTTTGCAGTCGATGGCTTCAATGTCCTCGACCCCGCCAACCCCGCGCTGAAGCCGCAGCGCGAGCCCGGCAAGAGCATTCTCCACATCGCGGGCACGCCGCCGAATCCGTGGGATTTCCAGGACGTGCCGCATGGCGTGGTGCATCAGCATTCCTACCTCGCCAAGGCGCTCGGGCGTCCGCGCGAGTTGTGGGTCTATACGCCGCCGGGCTACGAGACTGACGCGCCGGCGAAGTATCCGCTGCTCGTCCTCCAGCACGGCTCGGGAGACAATCACAAGACGTGGGTCGAGCACGGCAAGGCGCACTGGATCCTCGACAGCCTCATCGCCGCCGGGAAAGCGAAGCCGATGATCGTCGTGATGCTCGACGGCCATCCGCAGGGACAAGTGCCGCGCGAAGATGCCGACAAACGCGCCGCGTCGCTGGCGGCGTTTGAGCGCGAGCTTTTCGAGGATGCGCTGCCGCTCGTCGAGGCACGCTATCGCGTGGAAAAGGGACGCGAGCGCCGAGCCATCGCGGGCCTGAGTATGGGCGGCTGGCAGGCGCTCACCATTGGGCTGAATCACTTGGATCGCTTTGCGTGGATCGGCTCCTTCAGCGGTGCCGCCGACGAAGCCGCGCTCAAGACCCCGCTCGACGACGGCCCCGGCACCAACGCCCGGCTTAAGCTCCTGTGGATCGCCGTCGGCAAGGATGACTTCCTGCGCGAGCGGAATGAGACCTTGATCGCCGCGCTGCAGAAGAGTGGCATCGAGCACGAGTGGCAACTCACCGAGGGCGACCACTCGTGGCCCGTGTGGCGGCGCTACCTCGTCGAATTTGCGCCGAAGCTTTTTCAACCATGAAACCCAACGCCATCTTTTTCGCCGCGCTCTGCATTCTCTCCGCCGCCACGGCAGCGGGCGCCGGCCTCGCGGAGGGCACACTCGATATCTACTGGGTGGATGTCGAAGGCGGCGGTGCCACGCTCATCGTTACGCCCACTGGTGAATCCGTGCTCGTCGATTCCGGCAATCCCTTTGAGCGCGATCCGGGGCGCATCTACAAGGTCGCCGCGGAGGTGGCCGGACTAAAGAAGATCGATCATCTCGTGACCACGCACTTTCACGCGGATCACTTCGGCGGCGCTGCGGAACTCTCCGCGCTCATCCCGATCGGCACCGTGCACGACAAGGGCATCCCGGAAACAAACCCCGACAATCGCCCGAACGACACGCGCTGGCCGATCACCATCGCGCCGTATCGCAACTTCAAAGCCGACTCGCGGAACGTCGTCCGCGCCGGAAGCGAAATCGCACTGCGCCAGCCGGAGACCGGCCCGCGCCTCGCTCTACGCTGCCTGGCAGCGAATCAGGCATTAGTCGATGCACCCGGCGACGCGCCGCCGAATCCACTCAGCGCCCACCATGTGCCGAAGCCGCCAGACACTACCGACAACGCCAACAGCGTCGCGCTCCTGCTGAACCTCGGCGCCTTCCGCTTCTTCGACGGTGGCGATCTCACGTGGAATGTCGAAGCCGCGCTCGTCAGCCCGGTCAACCGCGTCGGCCAGGTCGATGTCTATCAGGTGAATCATCACGGCCTCGACGTGAGCAACAACCCCGTCTTCATCCACAGTCTCGCGCCGACCGTCTCCGTGATGAACAACGGCCCGCGCAAAGGTACCAGTGCGTCCGCCATCGCCGCGTTGAAAAGTTCGCCCGGATTGCAGGCCATGTATCAGGTTCACAAAAACGTACGGGATGACGCGGAGAACAACACCGCCGACGAGTTCATCGCGAATCTCGATGCAAACTGCGCGGCGCACTTTATCAAGCTGAGCGTCGCGCCGGATGCGAAGAGCTACACCGTCACGATCCCCGCGACCGGACACAGCCGCACCTTCCTGACGAAAGCGGAGTAGGCTCCCGGCGGGGGATTTCCGCCGTGCAACCAGTGCGCAAACGAACCCTTGCCGGCGCGCAGCTCACCAGTATCCGTCCGGTATATGCGAATCGCTATCGATGGCTCGTCGCCCACCCCTTTGATCCCGAAAAGCCCGATGAAACCCCGACTCTTCAGTCTGATCCTGATCTGCAACCTCTGCTTGCGGGCGATGGCGGCGAACCTGACGGTGGACGCCGCGCAGACCTTCCAGACCATGGATGGCTTCGGAGTGAATGTGAACTCGCTGAGCTGGGACGATGGCGAGCTGCGGCCGGCGCTCGACAAGCTCGTGGACGATCTCGGCGCGACCATCTACCGCGTGATCCTCGATGAGATGGATTGGGAGGGGGTGAACGACAACGCGGACCCGAACAACTTCAACTGGACTTACTACAACGCGATCTACGGCGGCCCGAAGTTTCAGGAGCTGTGGGGCACGATGCGTTACCTCAATAGCAAGGGTATCGAGAGCGGGCTGATGCTAAACTTTATGGGAAAAGGGCCGGACTGGATGGGGGCGGGATCCACGATCTCGGTCTCAATGGAGGATGAGTTTGTGGAGACGATCGCTTCGGCTGTCTATTACGCGCGGAATACGGCGGGCGTTCGCTTCACCCTGCTCGCGCCAATGAACGAGCCGGACTGGGATGGCATCGAGGGCCCGCTGGTGGATCCCGCGCAATACACGCGCATCCTCGCCAAGCTCGCCGCGCGGCTGGATGCCATCGGGCTCAGCGATATCCGCTTCGTCGGCCCAGACGGCGCGCGCACCATCACGGACCTGCAGAACTTTGGCAGCGCGAACCTGGGGAACTCCGCCGTGATGGGTAAGATGGCGAAGTGGGCGATTCATTCCTACGGGCCCAGCGTCAGCGGCGCGGCGAGCTTCATCGCCGGCTCTACTTATCCGACCTTGAAGTTCTGGGTGACCGAGACGGCGCGCATTGAAGATGCCTTGGCACAACTCGTGGACGGGCCGAGTGCGACGCTGGTGTGGGACGGCTTTGACGCCGTTTACAATCACGCGATCCGCGCCGGACGCGGCACCATCCCACACAACGACCTCGGCAACGGTCGCGCACTCCTCGCCTACGACACGGGCACGCGCCTCTACACCGCCCGCCAGGAGTTCTACGAATACGCGCAGCTCTACAAGTTCGTTGCACCCGGTGCGGTGCGCATCGGCGCTACGGACAACGATGGTAACCTCACGACGTTTGCCTTCCGCCATCCGGCAACTGGGCGGCTGACGATCGTCGGACGCAAGGCCGGCAGCGGCACGATCACCGTCAATGGAACGCTCACTAATCTGCCCGTGGGAGTATCCACGCTTGAAAGCTACCGGACGAATGCTTCGCTCAGCCTCCAGCGTGGCGCGGATGTCGCCGTGAGCGGCAATGCGTTTAGCCTGACGGTCGCGGGTAACACGGTCTTCACCCTCGCGACGCCGGTGCCGAAGCTCGATACGCACGAGGTTGTGGTCGATGGCACGGGTAAGCTGCTCTCGTGGGTCGCGCCGCAGGATCGCGCTTACTCACACGTCGCGAAGTTATCGGCGGATTTCATCAAGGCGGCGATGGTTGGGCCGATCGATCCGGCCAATGGGCTGCCGTCGATTTACACCCACAGCGAGTATCATCCGACCACCTTCGTTGGCAGCGGCTGGCCGAATCATCCGGCGGGGCGGAACTCGATGCTCGCGGATTCGCTCACGCTTTACTACGCCTACTCAGGTGACAGCGGAGCGCTCGATGCGGTGAGGGCGCTGCTCGATTACCAGCTCAGCCCTGCGGGCACGACGCCGGCGAGTTACGTTTGGGCGAAGGTGCCGTGGAGTGCTTCCGCAGCGAGTAATCCGCAATACGGCACGGACAACATCTCGGAGGGCGTGGGAAATATTGAGCCGGATAAGTTTGGTGAGCTGGGTGACTTCGGTTACCTCCGCTTTTACAAGATCACGGGTGAAACGAAGTATCGCGATGCGGCCATCGCCTGCGCGGATGCACTCGCGGCGAATGTCCGCAACGGCAACACCACGCAGTCGCCGTGGCCCTACCGCGTGAATGGGCAGACCGGTGCGGTGGTCGAGGAATACTGCGCGCACGTCATCGCGCCGATCCGCCTTTTCGATGAACTCATCCGCCTGAATCTCGGCAACGTCGCCGCCTATCAGGCTGCGCGCACGACCGCGTGGAATTGGCTGATGACCTACCCGATGACGAACAACTTCTGGACGAAGTATTTCGAGGACGTGGGCATCGACGGGAGCCACAACGGCAACCTAAACCAATACAACCCCGGCCAGACCGTCCGTTATTTCCTGGAGAGGCCCGACCTGAATCCGAACTGGCAGACGCACTCGACAAATCTTCTAAACTGGATCGAGACGACCTTCGGCGGCACCGACCAGGGCGAACCGGGCTTGCAGTATGGCGCGCGAGTCATCTCCGAGCAGTATGCCTATAAGTTCAAGATGGCCAGCCACACGAGCCGGTTCGCCGCCATCTGCGCGATGCTGGCGGAGAAGACCGGCGACCTGGCGCTGAAGGAAAAGGCCTTTCGCTCACTGAACTGGTGCACCTACATGGCGCGCAGCACCGGCTCCGTCATCGAGGGACCGTTCGAGTTCGCGGCCAATCAGAACAACTGGTATAGCGACGGCCACGGCGACTACATCCGCCACTTCATCCTGGCGATGGGGGCCTTCACCGAGTGGGCGCCGGCGACCGAGAGCCACATCCTGCGCTCGACCAGTGTGGTGAAGAGCGTGACTTACTCGCCCACGAGCATCACTTACTCGACCTTCGACGCCTCCAGCACTGAGACGCTGCGCGTGGCGGGAGGAATTCTGAGCATCACCGCCAATGGCGTGGCGCTCGCGCAACGCAGCGACCTGAACGCGGAAGGTTACGTGATCGACGGCAGCGGCGCGCTGCGCATCCGCCACGATGCGGCGACGAACATCGTCATCACCTTCAACCCGGCGCTCATCCCGCCGAGCGTCAGCCTGAGCGTCTTGGGCACGCTCGTCGCACCCGCCAATGTCACCCTCACCGCCACGGCGAGTCATCCCAATGGCATCACGAAGGTGGAGTTCTTCGAAGGCGCAAACCTGCTCGGCGAGGACACCACCGCGCCCTACGAATTCGTGTGGCGCAACGTGCCCGTCGGCAGCTTTCCCATCAGCGCCCGCGCCACCAACACCAACAGCCTCACCGCCACTACCAGCAACACCATCACGATAGCGTCTTCGACGGCGGCGACGCTCGTCGGCAACAACAGCGCGGGCAACGCCGAGGACTACGTCACCGACGGCAGCGGGGCTTACATCAATGCCTGCCGATTCGTAGCCCCAGCGAACCAGCAACTCACGATCATCAAGGCCAAGGTCAAAGCCATCGCCGGGACCTACCAGTGCGCCATCTACAGCGACAACAACAACGGCCCGCAGACGCTGCGGCGCGCCACCAGCCAACTCACTCCCGCTGCCCCCGACCAAGACGGCTACTACACCTTCCCAATGACTGCACCCTACGACGCTACCGCCGGCACCGCCTATTGGCTCGCCATCTGGAGCAACGATCCCGCTGCCCGCGTCTCCGCGGACACAGGTGGAACCGTGCGCTTCGCTGCCTACCCCTATGGCACCTGGCCGAATCCCGTGAACCTCACCGGCAGCGGCAGCTTCACCTACTGCATGTATGCCACCGGCCCCGGCAAGACGGCCTACCAGCAATGGAAAACGAACAATGGATTGTCCGACGCCACATTGCCCAATAGCGACAACGATCACGACGGCCTGCTACTCCTCGCCGAATACGGCCTCGGCACTGCCCCCGCGACCAGCGACATCGCCCCGTTCGCTGCCGAGATGGCCGGCGGCTATCTGACGCTCACCTACACCAAGGCGAAAGCCGCGAACGACATCACCGTCGTCGCCGAAGTCAGCAGCGATCTGGTGAACTGGTCAAGCAACACGACTGACGTGGACCAGCAGTGGCAGTTCCTCGACGGCACCACGCTGCAACGTATCACCGCCCGCGACCTCGCGCCGAGCCCGCCGGCGACGAGCCGGTTCATGCGAATCAAAGTCACCCAGCCATGAAGCCAGCGAATGCAGTTCTCATCTTCGCTCTCACAGTCTCCGCTCACGCCGCCGATACGAGCACCGACCGCGTCGCAACCGTGATGAACACGCCTGGTTGCGTCGCATTCTGGGACTTCATAAAGCGTGAGCCGGACGGAGCGCATCGCTTCACCGCGCATGTGCCGACGGGCGCGACGAATGACTTCGCGCTCGATGCCGCCAATTACATCAAGGACTACTGGGGTGCAGGCCGTGAGGCGACGTATGCGGATTTTCCGTTGCTCGGTCGCGGGCCGTTCGGAAATGCCATCCGCATCGTCAAAGAGACGGACGAAAACTTCCGCCCGTTTCTCTTCGTGCCACGGGCGCGGCTGCATGATTCGCCCATCGACATCAAGGGTGCGGGCAAGTCGCTGAGCGTTGTCGTGTGGGCCATTCGCGAGAGCGGGAATCACGCGCTCGCGGGCATCTGGCATGAGGGCACCGATTTGAATCATGGGGGCGCGGCGAAAGTCGTCGCGCGCGGTCAGCGGCAATACGCGCTTTTTGCCGGACTGAACAAGGAAGGCTCGGCGTGCGGCCACGTGTCGGAGAACGGTGCGAAGTCCTTTGGCCACATCTACGCCATGCACAAATCCAACTCCGGCGATGTCTCGCCCGCCGTGCCTGCGGATTCACCGACCGAGGTGCTCGATGCCTCGTGGCAATGCTTCGCCATG
>JANPIS010000353.1:0-2203 GCA_031425095.1 Chthoniobacteraceae bacterium | reverse complement strand
TCGATATCAGTGAGCAGTAATCAGCACTCGTGCCAAGGACGATCCAACTTTCGCCCCTTTAAGCGCCGCTAGCCGAGCAGCGTCTCCAGCTCCGCCACCCGCCGGTTGAAGAGCGCGAGCGTCGCCTCGACCGGCGCCGGGCTGGACATATCGACGCCCGCTTGCTGCAGCGTTGGGATCGGAAACTTCGAGCCGCCCGATTTCAGGAACCCGAGAAAGCGCGACGCATCGCCCGTCTTGAGCACCTCCTCCGAAAGCGCAACCGCGGCACTGATGCCAGTCGCGTACTTATAAACGTAGAACGCGGAATAGAAGTGAGGGATGCGCAGGCACTCCAGCTCCAGCTCACTATCGATCACGAAATCCGGCCCGAAGTAGGCGTCGAGCAGGCCGCGATAAGCCTTGCGGAAGGTATCAAGCGTGAGCGGTTCGCCGCGCTCCTCCATGGCGTGGATCAGCTTCTCGAACTCCGCGAACATCGTCTGCCGATAGACCGTGCCGCGGATGTCATCGATCTGGCGGTTGATCAAGTAGGCGCGCATCACGCGATCCGTCGTCGTCGCGAGCAGGTGGTGCGTGAGCAGCTCTTCATTGAAGGTGCTCGCGACCTCCGCGAGGAAGATCGGGTAGTCGTAGGTCTGGAAAGGCTGCGTCTTTTGCGAATACCAGGAGTGCATCGAGTGGCCGGCCTCATGCGCCAGCGTATAGACATCGCTGAAGACATCGTCCTTGTAGTTCATGAGGATGAACGGCGGATTGCCATAGCTCGACGAACTGAACGCGCCCGAGCGCTTGCCCTTGCTCTCGTAGCGATCGCACCAGCGCCCCGTGCGCAGTCCTGCGCCGAGGACCTGGCAATACTCGTCGCCGAGCGGCTCGAGCGCGGCCATCACCTGTTCGATCGCCTCGTCGAAGCTCACCTTTGTCTCCACGTTCGGCACGATGGGAACGTAGGTGTCATACTGATGGATTTCGCTCAGCCCGAGCACACGCTTGCGCAGCGCGTAGTAGCGGAAGAGCGGGGCGAGGTTCGCGCGCACGCTGCCGATGAGATTGTCATACACGCTCGACGGCACGTCGTCGTGGAAGAGCGCACCCTCCAGCGCCGATGGATAGTGGCGGCTCCGCGCGCGGAAGACATCGGCCTTCACCGAATTCGCGAGCGTCGAGGCGAGCGTGAATTTGTGATCGTCAAACTCGGCGTAAAACTTGTGGAAGGTGCGCTTGCGCACCTCGGGGTCGCGTTTCACGAGGAAGGAACTCCACGAGCTCTGCGTCAGCGGCCGCTCCTCGCCCTTCTCGTCGAGCACGGTGCCAAACTTCATGTCCACATTCGTGAGCTGCGAGAAGCTCTCGCTGTGCCCGCTGAGCGCGCTCGATCCGAGGGCCAGGAGGCGCTCCTCCGCCTCGCTCAGCGTGTGCGGCTTGAGCCGGCGGCGCTTGCGCAAGGGCGTGATCCACTCGGCCAGGACCGGCTCATTCAAGAACGTTTCGAAGAGGCCGTCGTCGATCGCCATGATCTCCGGCTCGACGAAGGCCTGCGACTCGCTCACTCGGGTGAGCAGGTTTTCGAGCTGACCTTCGCGGGCGTTGTTCTCCGCGCTGGAGCTGTCCTCGGAGGATTTAAGCGACGCGTAGTGATACAGCCGTTCGATGAGCAGACCGAGCGAGCGCTCGAACTCGAGGAGTTCGCGCAAGGTCTGCGCGGACTCGCCGACGCGGCCCTTCCACTGCGCGATCTGCTCAAAGGTCTGCTGCAGCTTCGCGAAGCCGGCGACCCAGCTCGGCTCATCCGGATAGAGGCGCGTGAGGTCCCAGGTGTCTTCGAGCCGCACCTGATCGCGGGTGGGAATGGCGCCGGGGCCGGCTTCGTCTTTGTCGAAAAATGGAGGTTTCATGAGATGGCGTTTAGAAAGAGTGGGCAAAGCGAAGAAACTGTCGTCCTGAGCGGAGCGCCGCATGGTGGGAGTGGTGAGGGAAAGGTGGAGGCGGGGTGTGAGGTGCGGCGCGGAGTCGAAGGACCTCTGATTTTTCTGTCTGGTGGGATCGTCGGGTCGCTACTCGCTCTGCGCCACTTCCGCCGAAAGAAAAGTTAGAGGTCCCTCGACTGCGCTCCGCCCGCTGGCCCGGCGGAGCTCCGCTCGGAATGACAGATTAGTTTCATCACGCCGCATGGTGGTCGTCGTCTTCGACGTCCACGGTG
>JANPIS010000352.1:0-6219 GCA_031425095.1 Chthoniobacteraceae bacterium | reverse complement strand
CTTCGGCGCGGTCGCTCGAGCCGCGCTACGACTTCGTGGTCGATGCGACGGACAAGCTGACGAACAAGTGCCTGATCATCGTCGGATGTCGGGAGCGCGGGATCCCGGTGATCACGATCGGGGGGGCAGGCGGAAAGCGGGATGGAACGGCGGTGCGGGTGTGCGATCTCGCGCACTCGGTGCAGGATGAGTTGCTCCGGCAGGTGCGGCGGAAACTGCGGCGCGACTTCAGCTTTCCGCGCGAGCAGGCCGCGGACTTTGGGGTGCCATGCGTGTATTCGCCGGAGAAGCCGGTGTATCCGTGGGCGGACGGCGCGTGCCGGATGGAGCCGGAGCCGGGCAGCAAGCAGGCGCTGGATTGCGCGAGCGGGTTGGGGACGGCGTGTTCTGTGACCGGGGCCTTCGGGCTCGCCGCGGCGGGTGAGATCGTGCGGCGAATCGCCGCGGGATGAGCCCGGCGGTGATTACCCGAGCAGTTTCTTCGCGATGTCGAGCATCGCGGCGTTCAGCGCCTCGAGCGTGAACGGTTTGCAGAGCACCGTCGCGTTCACCCGCTGGAAAAAGCTCTGCACCTTCGGATCATTCGAAAAGCCCGTGATGAAGAGGAAGCGCAGCCGCGCGGCAGGCCGGATGCGCGAGACGGCCCAGTAGAACATCTCGCCATTCACCTGCGGCATCATCATGTCGCACACGATCACATCGAAGGGGTCCTTGAGAATCTCGCGCAGTCCTTCCGCGCCATCGCGCACGGCCGTCACCTCATAAAAGCGCGAGACGAGGAAGTCGTTCATCACCTCGCGGAATTCGTCGTCGTCTTCCAGCAACAACACCCGCTGAGTGGCAACGACGGAGGACGGCGTCTTTACCGTGTTCACCGCCGGCGGCTTCGCGAGGAGCGGTTCGGGTTCGATGACGATGGTGTCGGACGAAGCGGCGGAATATTGCATGATGGGCGGGCCCTGCGAGAGCAGCGCAGGTGCCACCGGTGGGGGTGACTCTCGTGAGCCGCGCGCTCCGCTCCCGTGGCTACCCTGCGCCGAGTTCCGCGAGAACGCGGTCCGCATAGCGCGTGTTGAGCCACGCAATCAGCGCCGTGAACTCCGCCTGAGCCTCGGCTTCGGCGGGGTGCGTCGTCTTCAGCCGGAGCCGTTTCGCAAACGCGCTCCGATGCACCGGAATCAGCTCTTCGTCGGGATCACCGCAGAGGCCCATGCGCAATTGGAAGCGTCGTTTTCCACCGACGCGGACCTGTTGCACACAGAATCGGAAATTGAACCAGACATCTTCGTGTTGCACTCGTGCGACTCTAACTCAGTTGCCCTGGAAAGCTTAGGGACCTTAATCTTTTCCGCCAAAGCCCCGTCCGGATGCGAGATGCGGGGCGGCCCGCGTGTGCTGCCGCTTGCGGAGGCTCGGGGGGAGCGATAGAAGAGCACTCCTTCATGCCCGAGACCCTTGCGACCACCGCCCCGATGGATCTGCCGCCTTCGGCGCCGTCGCCCGAGCTGCCGCGGATCTGCGTGCGGGCGAAATTCTTCTTCGAAGGCGACAAAAAGTGGTTCATCAAGGGCGTGACCTACGGGCCCTTCGCGCCGGATGAGGCGGGCGATTTCGTCGGCGATCCGGAGAAAGCGCGGAAGGATTTCGCGCTCATGCAGGAGCTCGGGATCAATCTGCTCCGCATCTATCACATCCCGCCGCGATGGTTTCTCGATCTGGCTCGGGAGTTTCATCTGCGGGTGCTGATTTCAATCCCGTGGGCGGAGCACATCGAGTTTTTGAATCAGCCCGCGATGCGGCGTCAGATCATCCAGACGATCCGCGAGGGCGTCGCGAAGAATCGCGGGCACGACGCGATCTTCGCCTATCTCGTGGGCAATGAAATCCCGACGACGATGGTGCGCTGGCTCGGAGCGCGGCGGGTCGTTGAGTTTGTGGAAAGGCTCATCCGCGTGGCGCGGGAGACGGACCCGCGCCCGCTCTTCAGCTATGCGAGCTATCCGCCGACGGAGTACCTGCTGCCGGCCAACGTCGATTTCTGTTCGTTCAACGTCTATCTCGAGCGGCAGCTCGATTTTGAAAAGTATCTCGCGCGGTTGCAGAACCTCGCGGAGGACCGGCCGCTGATCTTTGGCGAGTTTGGCCTCGATACGATCCGCAAGACCGAGGAGCAGCAGGCCGAAGTGCTGACGTGGCACTTGGAAAGTGTGGTGCGCGGGGGCGCGGCGGGAACGATCTTCTTCGCGTGGACGGACGAGTGGTTCACGGGTGGGCACGACATCACGGACTGGGCCTTCGGGCTGGTGACGCGCGATCGCCGGCCGAAGAAGGCCTTCCATGCGCTGAAGCAGTATCTGAACTGCGAGGGCTCGGTCGCGCAGCGCGTGAAGCTGCCGCGGTATCCGCGGGTGAGCGTGATCGTGTGCTCTTACAATGGCGGGCAGACGCTGCGCGACTGTCTCGAATCCTTGGATCGCGTGGAGTATCCCGACTTTGAGATCGTGCTCGTGGACGATGGTTCGAAAGACAACACGCAGGAGATCGTGACCAATTGGGAGGCGGCGCGGAACGGTGACGACACTGTGCCTGCGGCGGAAAAGCGGCACCTACCCGGCTTCATCAGTATCGTGCAGCCGAATATGGGGCTGAGCTTCGCCCGCAACGCCGGCGCGCATGCAGCGACGGGCGAGATCTTTGCCTACACCGACAGCGACTGCATGGCCGATCCGGACTGGCTGTACTATTTGGTCGGCACGCTGATCAGCGGGGACTACGTCGGCGTCGGCGGACCGAATATTCCCCCGCCCGCGGCGAACTGGATCCAGGCGGCGGTCGCGGCCGCTCCCGGCGGGCCGAGCCACGTGCTACTCACCGATGTCGTCGCGGAGCACATCCCGGGATGCAACATGGCCTTCCATCGCGCGGCCTTTGAGAGCGTCGGCGGATTCGACACGGAATATCGCAAGGCGGGTGACGACGTGGACTTCTGCTGGCGGTTGCAGACGAATGGCGGAGTGATCGCGTTCTCGCCGAGCGCGATCGTGTGGCACTACCGGCGCTTCACGATGAAGGCCTTCCGCAAGCAGCAGGAAGGCTATGGCGAAGCGGAGTCGATGCTGCGCTTCAAGCACCTCGTCTTCTTCGGCCCGACCGGCACGGCGAAATGGAAGGGGCAGATCTACGGCACCCCGCGCTTCAACTGGCTGCTGGACAAGCCGATCATTTATCACGGCGTCTTCGGGCACGGGCTTTTCCAATCGGTGTACCCTGCCGCGCAGAGCGACGTCGCCGCGTATCTATCGAGCATCGAGTGGGTCGCGCTCACGGCATTCATGGCGGTGCTCGGGATTCCGCTGGAGAAGCTGCGCATGGTGCCGCTGCTCATGTTTCTCGGCACCTTCCTCGTCGCGCTCAGCTACATGCTCAGCGCGCGCATCGAGCCGAACTACGACACGGTCCGCTCGCGCCTGCTGGTGGCGTTCCTCGCCTTCATGCAACCGCTCGGTCGTGGCTGGGCGCGTTACTTTACCTGGCTCAAATACAAACACACGCCGCGCGCCGTCATCGCCCGGCCGGAGGTCGATCTGCCGGCGCGGAGTCGCGGCGGTCGGCGTTCCCAACTCGATTTCTGGAACGAAACGGGGAAGGGGAGGGAGCAGTTGATCACGGAAGTTTTCGCGCTGCTGGAAAACGAAGGCTGGAGCTACTCGACGGACACCGGATGGAAAGACTGGGACGCGCAGATCTACGGGAACCAGTGGTGGAGCATCCAGCTCAGCACCGTGACGGAGTACCACGGCGGGCCGAAGTGCCTGACGCGCGTGCGGCTTCGCATCCGGCCGGTGGTCACCACGGTGCTCATCAATGCCGTAGTGCTCGCGGCGCTGCTCTACCGGCAGATCTTCACGCACAACACCGACATCCTGCTCTGGGCGCTCTTCTTCGTCTGGGCCTTCTGGCTCATCTCGCGGGCGGCCCGGCTCCGTCGTCGCGTGGGCGATCTCGTGATGGCCGCGGCCGGCCATTGCGAGTTGCAGCGGGTCTTCGGCACCGCGAGCAAGCCGGCGCCCCCGCGGGCCGCTTGACATCGAAAGCGCGACCGCTAGTCTGCCCGCCCTTTCTCCAAAAACCGACTCTACTATGGCCAACACCAAATCTGCCGCCAAACGCGCCCGCCAGACGACGCGCCGCACGCTCGTCAACAGCCGCGCCCTCACCGCTGTAAAGACGCAGCTCAAGAAAGTGCGCGCCGCCCTCAAGGCCGGCAAGAAGGACGAAGCCAAGGCCTCGGCACAGCAGTTTGTCTCGACCATCGACAAGGCCGTGAAGACGGGCCGCGTGCACCGCAACTCGGCGGATCGCCACAAGAGCTCGATCAGCAAGGCGCTCGCGAAGCTGAGTTGAGGGTAGTGCAGGCGGCTCGCCTGTGACTTTGTGACCGAACCCGTGCTGGCGACTTGGGCGGTCGCTATCGCTTCGCAAACCGCGAATGCGAAAATTCCCGGAGAGACGGTCTGATCTCATCCGGGAATTCGAGGAAAAGGACGGTGGTTTCGTGTCCTTCGGTGCCGCGTGGTTCGCACCAGACGACGATTCCTTCGAGGCGCATGCGACAGAGGCCGAGTCGCGGATGCATGTCGGTCACCGCCACGTTGAGCTGGGTGCCGATGGTGAAACTCCAGGGGCAGGTGAAGCGCAGGCCACGCTCCGAGATTTCGACGGCCCCGATGCTCGATTGCTCCTCCCCCGTGGCGTCATCGAGATGGATCGATGCGCGGGCTGCCTGGGACGAAATTTCAAACGCTGGATCGTGCATACTCCGGAAACATCGAGAACGTAACACCCGACCCACGGCTGTCAAAAGGGGACGGAGGGAATCTCCCGGGACGGTGGCGCAACCGGCTCAGGTGCCCGGGCGGCGGCCTCGGCGGCAGCGAGCGCTCGCAGCGCGATGCGTCCAAGGAGCGTCGTGACCACGAGCGCGAGGAGCAGCCCGCCGATCCAGAGCACGTATTCGTGCACGGCGGGATGGGTGTCGCCGCGCACGAGCTTGAGTCCCAATTGCCCCAGCGTGCCCAGATACGCATACAGAAAGAGCCCGGGCATCTGCCCGAGCGCGATCCACAGCATGCAGGTGCCGAAGCGGATGCGGGTGATGCCGTAGAGGTAGTTCAGCAGGCTTGAGGGGAAGAGCGGATGCACCTGACTGAGGAAAATGATCTTCCAGCCTTCGCGTCCGATCGCCGTATCCAGCGCGGCCCAGCGCGGATGCCGCAGGAACTTCCGTGCAACCCAGCCCCGCCCCAGCTTCCGCGCGAGGAAAAACGAGACGGCCGCGCCGAGCACATTGCCCGCGACATTCAGGAGAAAGCCCCACCAGAGCCCGAAGAATAGTCCGCTGCCGATGGCCAGCACGCCGCCGGGCAGGAGCAGCACATTGCAGGTGGCGTAGAGCAGCGGATAAAGCACGCCCCCCCAGATCTCCATGGAGCCGATCTGGTGCTGAGCGCGGGCGATGTAATCCGCGATCGGTAGGTGGCGCCCCAGCCAGACGACGAAGATTGCGGCGAGGATGAGACCGCCGAGTTGGAGGGAAAGGGCTCGCTTCATTCGAGAGAGCGCACAGATCAATGGACCGTCGGCGCGGTGGCAAGCGGCGTGTCGGCATTATCGCATTCCTAAGCCGCCGTCCGGCGTGCTAGCGTCCGAACTCCCAAGCCTCGAAATGCACGGATCCCGCCCGTCCCCTCCCAGCCGAATCGTCATGGCGACCTGCGCGTCGGAGGAATGTCGCGAGTGACACCGGTGCCGGTCGCGCTGATCGGGTGCGGGGCGGTGGCGAAGCTTTTCTATGCGCCGTCGCTCAAGGAACTGGCCCGGCGCGGTGAACTCACGGTCGTGTCGATCTGCGATCCGACGGACGCTGCGCGGACGGCGCTGGCGGCGGAGTTTCCGGCGGCTCGCGCTGTGGCTTCGATTGACGGTGCATTCGGAGGCGCGCGTCTCGCGATCGTCGCCAGTCCGCCGCGCTGGCATCGCGAGCAGACGGAGGCCGCCTTTTCCGCTGGGCTCGACGTGCTCTGCGAAAAGCCGCTCGCCGGCACCGCCGCGGAAGCCGAGGCCATGTGCGCTGCCGCGCGCCGCTCCGGACGCCGGCTCGCTGCCGGCCACTACAAGCGCTTCTTCGCCGCGCACCAGTGGATCAAGGCTGCCGCTGCC
>JANPIS010000351.1:0-3625 GCA_031425095.1 Chthoniobacteraceae bacterium | reverse complement strand
ACGCTGCTCCGCGGAATCGGAGCCACGCTGTCGCTGCCTTTTCTCGATGCCATGGTGCCGGCGGTCACGGCGGCGAGTCGCGCGGTGCGACCAGCGAAGCGACTCGGCTACGTTTACATTCCGATGGGCTGCGACATCACCCGCTGGACACCCGGCGTCGGCAGCGGGAATCAACTCGGAGAACTCTCACCCATCCTCCGAGCGCTGGAGCCAGTGAAGCAGCATTGCACCGTCCTTTCCAATCTCGAACTCGAGCCCGCGTATCCCGGCACACACGCCACGTCGAACGCTTCCTTCCTCAGCGCCGCGCGGGTGAAACACACCGAGAGCAGCGACTACTTCAATGGCACCACCGCGGATCAAATCGCGGCGAAGGCCATGGGTCAGG
Organism: Chthoniobacteraceae bacterium; assembly: GCA_031425095.1. Lineage (GTDB taxonomy): Bacteria > Verrucomicrobiota > Verrucomicrobiia > Chthoniobacterales > Chthoniobacteraceae > JANNXQ01. Next base: position 3,237 of record JANPIS010000351.1, on the reverse strand, counting down.
AGACGCAGCTTCCCTCACTCGAGCTGGCGATGGATTTGATGCAGGTCGTCGGCCAGTGCGACAATGGGTTCGCGTGCGTTTATCAAAACAACCTTTCGTGGTCTTCACCCACGACGCCGCTGCCCGCCGAGGCGCATCCGCGGCTCGTCTTCGAGCAGCTCTTCGGTGATGGCGGGAGCAAGGCGGAGCGCCAGGCCGCACTGCGGCGCCGCGGTAGTCTGCTCGACTTTGTGAAAGACGACATGAGCCGACTCGCGCGGCAACTCGGCCCTCAGGATCGCGACCGCGTGAACCATTACCTGGACAGCATTCGCGAGGTGGAGCGTCGCATCGAGAAGGCGGAGGCTGCCGTCGCCGAGAGCGCACTACCCGATCTCGAAAGGCCGAGCGGCGTCCCCACCAGCTACGCCGAACACGCGCGACTGATGTTTGACCTGCAGGTGCTCGCGATGCAGGGCGATGTTACTCGCGTCATGACTTTCCAACTCGCCCGCGAGACCAGCAATCGCACGTACCCCGAGATCGGCGTGAGCGATCCGCACCATCCGCTTTCGCATCACGGCAACGACCCGGCGAAGATCGAGCGCCTGTCGAAGATCAACGCCTTTCATGTGAGCCTCTTCGCCGAATACCTCGCGAAACTCGCCGCGACGAAGGAAGGCGAGGGCTCGCTGCTCGATCACAGCCTCATCCTCTACGGCAGCGGCATGGGTAATCCAAACGTCCACGACCACACGAATCTCCCGGCCATCGTCGCCGGCGGCGCGAGCGCAGGCGTGAAAGGTGGACGCCACCTGCGTTACGAGAAGACCGTGCCGCTCGCGAATCTGCATCTCACGCTGCTGGATAGAGCCGGAGTGAAGCTGGAGAAATTTGGCGACAGCAGCGGCGTGATCGAGGTGCTGTGAGGTGCGCCTTTAACCACAGAGGCACGATGGACACAGAGAGAGGAAGGCATTGGATGAAACCCTCTGTGTTCATCGTGTCTCTGTGGTTCCTCTTCAGCGTCGCCACGCTCGCGGTTGAGCTTCCAGATGCGGCGGAGAAAGGTGACTGGGCGCGCGTGGATTCGCTGGTCTCTGCGAAAACCGAGGTGAATGCCGCGCAGGCCGATGGCACCACGGCGCTTCACTGGGCCGCGTATCATGATCGCGCGGAGTGGGTGGCGCGGCTTCTCTCCGCAGGCGCGAAGGCGGACGTAACCACCAAGTATGGCATCACGCCGTTGCTGCTCGCGGGTCAGAATGGCAGCGAGGAAGTGGTGCGCGCGCTCCTGGCAGCCGGAGCGGACGCCAACGGGAAGCAGCGCGGTGGTGAGACGGCGCTGATGATCGCCGCTCGCACGGGAATACTCGGCGCGGTGCAAGCACTACTCGAACGCGGAGCGAAGATCGGAGCGAAGGATCACGCAGGACAGACGGCCATCATGTGGGCGGCGGCGGCAGGACACGCGACGGTGATCGAGGCGCTCGTCCGGGCTGGTGCAGATTTCCGCACACCGTTGAAGTCCGGCTTCACTCCACTGCTCTTCGCCGCGCGCGAGGGACACGCCGCTGCGGTGGCCGCTTTGCTCGAAGCTGGCGCGGATCCGCGCGAAGCCATCGTCACCGAAGAAAAAACCGGTGGCCGTGAGGCACCGAATGGAACCAGCGCCATCGATTTCGCTGTGGAGAATGGCCACTTCGAACTCGCCATGACGCTGGTGAAAGCTGGCGCCGATCCGGGCGATCAGCGCAGCGGATTTTCGCCCTTGCATCGCATCACCTGGGTGCGCCGTCCGCCGCGTGGCGATGACGAAGCCGGGCAGCCGCCGCCGGAGACGCACGGTCGTCTCACCAGCCTCGATTTCATCCGCGCCATCATCGCCGCCGGTGCCGATGCCAACGCCACACTCACCGCCCGCGCCAAAGCGCGCGCCTCCGGCTCCATCAACTTCACCGGCGCCACGCCCTTCCTCCTCGCCTGCCGCAACGCCGACCTGCCGATGATGAAACTCCTCGTCGAACTCGGCGCCGACGCGCACCGGCCGAATGCCGATGGCTCCACGCCGCTCATGGCCGCGGCAGGCCTCGGTTGCTACGCGCCCGATGAAGAACCCGGCACCGACGACGAGTGTGTGGCCGCCTGCGATTATCTCCTCAGCCTCGGAGCCGACCTCAACGCCGTGGACCAGAAGCGCCAAACCGTCCTGCACGCCGCAGCCTACAAGAGCCTCCCGAAAGTCGCCAGATTCCTCGCCGCGCGCGGCGCAAAGATCGAGGTGTGGAATCAGAAGAACGACAAAGGCTGGACGCCGCTCCTCATCGCGCAGGGATTTCGCCCGGGGAATTTCAAGCCCAGCGCGCCCACGATCGAGGCGATCAGCGAGGTAATGTTGGCCGCCGGAGTGCCGCCCCCGCCCGCACCCGATCGCGATGCGCTGCCGAAGAAAAAAGGCTACGAGAATCGCTGAAGCGGTAGATCTCATTCACCTCCGCCCTCTGTGTCCATCGTGCCTCTGTGGTTAAAAAGACGGAGAACCACAGAGGCACGATGGACACAGAGGATTGGATAGGAGGGACACGTTCGGAATCGCCCGCGCCGGTGAAACGAATCGGCTGTTCGAAATCGGCGTGTCATCTCGGCATGGAAGCCGCGCAACCATCGGCTCGCTAACCGCGAAGACCCAAGGCAACACTTGCCTCCATGTCCGAACACAAAGCCACCATTCGCTGGAGCCTCACCGGGCCGGACTTCGCCAAGGGCCGCTACTCGCGCGAGCACACCTGGAGCTTCGATGGCGGCGCCATCGTGCCGGCTTCACCCGCGCCATCGGTCGTTCCCGCGCCGTGGTCGAGTGCGTCAGCGGTCGATCCCGAGGAGGCTTTCGTCGCGTCGCTCGCGAGTTGTCACATGCTTACTTTCCTCTGGCTTGCGTCGCGGGCGGGATTTGTCGCCGAGAGTTATGAAGACGAGGCGGTGGGAGCGATGTCGAAGAACGACCGCGGCATCCCGTGGGTGAGCACCGTCACCCTTCGCCCGCGCATCGTGTGGAGCGGCGCGAAGTTGCCCACGGCCGCCGATCTCGCGCGGCTGCACCATGAAGCGCACGAGCAATGTTTCATCGCCAACTCCGTGAAGACCGAACTCATCGTCCGGCATGATTGAGCCCGGCCGACTTCCGCGCATCGCGATCACGATGGGCGACCCGGCCGGGGTCGGACCGGAGGTGTGCCTGCATCTGCTCGCCAACGCCGC
>JANPIS010000350.1:0-2186 GCA_031425095.1 Chthoniobacteraceae bacterium | reverse complement strand
CCGCGAAGACCTCACGACCGAAGTCTATCTCCGCCGCGCGGGCTTCTCGCGCCGGATGATCGACGTATTTTTCCGCTCCTTTTACGGCGGCATTTTTCTGGAAAGGGACCTCCGCACTTCGAGCCGGATGTTTGAGTTCACTTTCCAGACGTTCTCGCGGGGAAGCGCGACGCTGCCCGCCCAGGGCATGCAGGAGATCCCGCGCCAGCTCGCCAGCCGCTTGCCGGCGGACGCGATCCTTCGTGAAGCGCGGGTGACGGAAGTCCAGCCGGGAAAGATCACGCTGGCATCCGGCGAATCCCTCGTCGGCGATGCCGTCGTCGTCGCCGCCGATGCTGCGAACGCCGCACGGTTGATCCCCGGCCTCGTGACGAAAGAGCCCGACTGGCGCGCTGTCACCGGACTTTATTTTGCCGCGGGAAAATCGCCGCTGCGCGAAGCCATCATCGCCCTCAACGGCACTGGCCGCGGCCTGATCAATAACGTCTGCGTGCTCTCCGATGTCGCGCCCGGCTACGCGCCGCCGGGCCAGGCGCTCATCTCCATCTCCGTCCTCGGCGCGCCCGCGATCCCGGATTTAGAAACGCAGGTCCTCGCGGAACTCGAACCTTGGTTCGGTCCGGAAGTGCGCGGCTGGCGGCACCTCCGCACCGACCGGATCGAGCGCGCCCTGCCTGAGCAGCCACCCATCAGCGGAACGCCCGGACCGTCCTTTCGCGAAATCGACGGTATCTTCGTGTGCGGAGATCATCTCACCAGCGCATCCATCGAGGGCGCGATCGTCTCCGGCCTCCGCACCGCGGACGCGGTCCTCCCTTAGCCAGCTCCCTGCTTTCTCAGTGCTGGCGTGCGGCTCCCTTGACCCAGCCGGAGAGTCGCACCCGCTCCACGAGGGCCATGTGCGGAACGGTTAGTGCGGCGAGGCCGACGAAGACCAACTGGATGATCCGCGCGTCGAGCGGCGTGCCACCGAGGAAATGCCAGGCCGCCGCTGAGGCGACCAGCACGCCGAGCATGGGCAGCAGCGCGGCTCCGAGGATGAGGCCGAGCGAGGATCGGCCCGAGTAGTCGATCGTCCGGATGATGTGCCGGGCGCTGTGCATTCCGCAGAAGAAGACAACGAAGGAGAAGAGCGGCGAAGCGAGGACTGCGAGAAGGCCGACCGATCCCATTTCCAGAGCCGTCAGCCAATCCGTTCGCGCCCGATGCGCGGCGGCGAGAAACAGCCCGATCAGCCACGGCCACGAGAGGAGACTTAGCCACGGCATCACGAGAGCCGCCGGATCGTTCCCGGCGAGCAACGAAAACAGGCGCGTGATCTCGACCGAGTGGAGTGCGGCGGGAAGAATGACCACCGCGCCTCCGTAGAGCACGCGCGCCGGCCACGGCGTTCCGGGGGTGGGATCCCCGGAGAAGTGCGCCGCGGAGATGACCAGAAACCCGAGGAGAAACAGCGTGGCTTGCAGACGCCACAGCCCCACGACGAGCGTCGCCAGCAGGAGGTAGATGGCTCCAAACCGCAGCCAATCCCGGAGCGTGCGAATCCCGTATAGCTGGCGGGCAAAGATGGTGTCGAGCGCGCCATGGGGCACGCCGAGGACGACGATGAGAGCGGCGACGACGAGCAATTCGATCCGCGAGCCAGGCGGCCCGATGGCCGTGGCCGCGAGGGCGAGCAGCAAAGCCCCGAGGCTGAATACCAATCCCTGGATGCGCAGGGCAATCATCCGCTGCGGCCTCCTGCGGGTGCGAGGGGGCGGGCCGCGAGTCCGCCGGGGATTTCCCGCAGGAAGGGCCACGCCGGGAGCGCGAGGGCGATCGCGAGACAGTCCGAAAACGTTGCGCAGTCGCTCATGAAGCGCACGATTCTACCGGGATTTTTCATGGCAAAAAGAGCGAGAAAAAGATCAGGCGCGATCTCGGGCCGGGCGCGAAGGACGCGGAGAAAAAGACGATCCATGGCCCGCATCCGCCAGGGATCGGGAGGATGCGCGACGGGTGGCTGCCCGGATGCGAGCGCCTCGGCACAGGCGTCCGCCCAGCGTTGAATCCGCTGGAAGGCGAAACCGGACGCGGGTCTCGCACCGCCCGCGGCCACTCCTGCGCGGACGTAGGAAAGGTCGGGACTGGGAGCGGGAGCCGCCTGACCCATGGGAAGAATGCCGTGTTCAGACCGGAGCACGGAG
>JANPIS010000349.1:0-1982 GCA_031425095.1 Chthoniobacteraceae bacterium | reverse complement strand
CGATTGGACCCGCCTGCTCCGGTGGGTCGATCATCACGACCACTTCTTCGTCCTCGGGCAGGCGGCGCAGGACACGCTCCGCGAGAGTGCGATAGATCGCAGCGGCGCGCTCGGCACCGATGGTCGCAGCGAGGCGCGTCTTCACTTTCCCCGGCTCGGGATACTTTACGAAATAGAGGACGCAGCGGCGCATCACTCCGCCGCCGGCAGCGAGACGACTCGCGCGCGCTCCTGCGTCTCTGCCGCGCCGCAGCTCACCGTGGTGAGTAGCATCAGCGCAGGAAGCAGGAGCTTTGGAAATCGCACGCGGCGCAGACTATCTGTGTCCGTCACGCCGACAAGTCCGACGAGATCCGCCGTCCGCGAAGGGAGTCGCTTTCGCAGGTTGAAAGCCCTTTCAATCGCACTACTATCGGCGTCCCGAAATGGCCCGCGCCCAAGCCAATCACTCCGTACAGGAAGTCCTGAGCATCACCCTCCTCGGGCTGGGGACGCTGCTCTTTCTCGCCCTCGTTTCCTATTCGCCGACGGATGTGCCGGGATGGTTCCCGCTCAGCTCGGTGGCGACGGGCAAGGGGCCGGTGCTGAACTTCATCGGCCGCCTCGGCGCGATCGTGGCGTGCTGCAGCTACGCATTTCTCGGTGGCGCGTCGTATCTGCTCGCGGCGACGCTGCTCGGTTACGGCGGCGCGAAGCTCCTCAATCCGAGCCTCCGTCTCGGGCCGCGCGCGCCTTGGGCCATCGTTTTCCTCATCTCAGGGGCGTGCCTGGCGCATCTCCTGCCATTTTCGATCCTCGATATCAGCCGGTTGAACATCGCCGGGCCCGGCGGCTGGGTCGGAAAATGGGTCGGTGAATACTTCTTCCGCGCGGTGCTCAATACCGTCGGTTCGGTGATCGTGCTCGGGCTGCTCTACCTCTCGAGCCTCATCCTGATGACGGGCATCCACCCGTTCCGCGCCGCGCGCGAACTGGCTGGGCTGCCGGCAGCCATCCGGGCCCGGATCGAAGCGAAGCGGCTCGCGGAAGCCGACGACCAGAAGAAGCTCGAGATCGAAGCTGCGAAGCTGGAACGCGAGCGCCGGAGGCTGGAGCGCTCGCTGCCGAAGAAGGACCGGGCCGCAGCGGCTGCGGCGGCCAACGAGGAGGATGAAGTGCTCGTGATTCCCGGCCCGCCGAAGGAAGCGAAGGATTCCAAAGAGCCGCCGGCGGGCGAGCTCTTCGCCCTCGAGCCGGAGCAGGCCCGGCCGGCCCCGCAGATCATCGACAGCTCGGTGCTCCCGGCGCCGAAGAAGCGGGAGGCGAAGAAGGACAAGTTCGCGCCGCTCACGTCGATCTCGTGCGAAAACTACGAGTTGCCGTCGCTCTCCCTCCTAGACCCGATCGATACCAGCGATCGCACGGCTGCCGATCCCGCGGAGCTCATCGCGATCCAGAACAACATCATCGATACGCTCAAGGAATTCGGCGTCTCCGTGTCGCGGGGCGACATCACCCGCGGGCCGACGATCACGCGCTACGAGGTCTATCCGGCGAATGGCGTGCGCGTGGATAAGATCGTGAGCCTCGAGCGCGACATCGCCCGCTCCACCCGCGCCGAGCGGATCAACATTCTCGCGCCGATCCCGGGCAAGGACACCGTGGGCATCGAGATCGCGAACTTGAAGAAGCAGAAGGTGACCCTGCGCGAGCTGCTCGAGAGCGACGACTTTCAGCACACCAAGGCGAAGATCCCCATCGCGCTCGGCAAGGACGTGTATGGCAAGACGATCATTGCCGATCTCGCCGCGATGCCGCACGGGCTCGTCGCGGGCACCACGGGCTCGGGCAAAAGCGTGTGTATCAATGCGATCATCGCTTCGATCCTCTACCGGTTCACGCCCGAGGATCTGCGTTTCATCATGATCGATCCGAAGGTCGTGGAAATGCAGATCTACAACACCCTGCCGCATCTCGTGGTGCCGGTGGTCACGGATCCGAAA
>JANPIS010000348.1:0-3767 GCA_031425095.1 Chthoniobacteraceae bacterium | reverse complement strand
CCGCAGTGAGCTACGCCCGCGAGTCCAGGACGCCGAGCTAGCTCAGTGGATCGGACCTCGCCTCGATTGCGGAATTGCAAACGCGGAGATCATCGCCCGCATCCACATCGCGCAGGCAGAGCTTTCCGAAATCCCCACTGCTGAGTTCCTGCTGGTGGAAGAGTTCGCCGAGACCCCGGAAGGTGGCGGCCCTCCACACTCGATCCACTACTTTTTCCATTCGCTCATCGGCCGCTCAGCCAATGACGCCCTCTCCCGCGTCCTCACCGCGCGACTGAGCAAGGTGCGCGGCGGCAATGCGATCGCCACGCCACACGACTACGGTTTCGTGCTCACCGTCGAACCGCGGCAGCGCTTTACTGAAAAGGAGCTGCGCGCCCTGCTCCATCCGGAGCGCTTCGAGGCCGAGCTGGACGAATCCCTCGCGCAATCCGAGATGCTGAAGTACCACTTCCGCAACGCCGCACAGACCGGCCTCATGGTGTATCGCAACTTCTTCGATCAGCAAAAAACCGTGCGCAAACTGGCATGGTCCGCGGAGGTGATCTTCAACGTCCTCCGCCAGCATGAGCCCGGGCACGTGCTCCTGCGCGAAGCCCGGCGCGACACCTATCACAGCTTCCTCGACGCGGATGGCGCACTCGCTTTCCTCGATGCACAGAGCTCACGCCCCGTGCGACTCCGCGTAGTGACGACCGTGCCGCCGCTCTCCTTCGCGATGTATGCGACGAAGATCAAAGAGGCGCTGCTCGTCGAGGATCCCTTCGAGGTGCAGGAGCGCCTCTTCAATCACTGGTGGAGTCAGATCGAAGGCAACGCCACGCGGGCGTCGGGAGTCGCTGAATGAATCCACCACCGATGTCTGGACAGTCCCGCCTCGAGCTCTCGCCCGGCCTCTGGCTCGACGCGCGCCGCGCCATCTGGATGCCGGAGGAGAGTCTGCTCGCCGTCTCGGATTTGCATCTCGGCTATCCGTGGTCGCACCGCGCTTCGGGGAATCTCCTACCGGTGGACGCTGATGACGGCACGATCCGCCGGCTCGTCGAACTCGTGGACGACTACCGTCCACAGCAGCTCGCAGTGCTCGGCGATGTGGTCCATGGATTCTCCGCGCCCGCCCCGGTGCGGGAGGAACTCCGCCGACTCGCCGACGAACTCTGCAGCCGGACACTGCTTCGGCTCTTCGCGGGGAATCACGACGGATGGCTGCCCGAGTTGCTGGCGGAAGCGGGAATCGACTTGCGTGTAGAGCATGAACTCGAAGTCGCCGCGCATCTGCTGCTCCACGGCCACATCGGTCGCAACGTCCAGGCACGGATGAAAAACCTGCGCGAGAGCGGTGGACGCGTGATTTTCGGCCACGAACATCCCTCGATCACCCTCTCCGCCGGTGTGGCGACGAGCGCACGCTGTCCGTGTTTCCTCGTGGCGGAAGATGCGCTCGTGCTGCCTGCCTTCAGCACCTGGGCCGCAGGAACCGACATGACCAAGCTCGAATTCATGTCGCCCTTTTCCCACGCGACCAGATTCGACCACGCCGTGGCTATAGTCGCCAGCAAGCTGCTCAAGCTGCCGCTGTAGCGAAGCGCAGGCTCAGATCACCACGTCGGGCTCGAAGCGCAGCCGATTGCGGACGAGTTCGATGACTCGAGCGGTGCTCTCCTCGCGCGACTCACGATCGGTGTGGATCGTGAGCTCCGGATTCTCTGGCACTTCATAGGGCGCGCTGATGCCGGTGAATTCCTTGATCTCGCCAGCACGCGCCTTTTTGTAGAGGCCCTTCGTGTCGCGCTCCTCGCAGGTGGCGAGCGGTGCATCGATGAAGACTTCGATAAATTCCACGCCCGCTTCGAGAGCGATCTCCCGCGCCCGACGGCGGTCGGCAAGATACGGGCTGATGAAGGCGGTGATCGCGATGAGCCCGGCATCGGCGAGCAGTTTTGCGACTTCGGCCACGCGGCGGATGTTTTCTTCACGATCCTCGGGGCTGAAGCCGAGGTTCGAGTTCAGGCCGTGGCGGATGTTGTCTCCATCGAGCACATAGGTGTGCATGCCCATGTTGAAGAGCTCGCGCTCCACGGCGCGGGAGAGCGTGCTCTTGCCGGAACCGCTCAGTCCCGTGAACCAGATCACAGCGCCCTTGTGTCCGTGCCGCGCGGCGCGGCGCAGCGCAGTGACGGCACCTTCGCTCCAGTAGATGTTCTGCGACTTCACCTTCGCCCGGTCGGTATAGACGCCGCCGAAGATGATGCCGCCGCCGGCGACCTGCCGGTTGTCCACGAGCACAAAGCGCCCGAGCAGCGGATTGCGATCCGCGTTGTCCATGACCAGCGCGCCGCGCGTCTGCAGCGTGATTTCCGCGACGTCATTGCGGGCGATGTAGTTGCGGGCCTCCGCCACGTTTTCCAGCGTCGAGGCGTCGATGATCTTCTCGATGCTCACGATCTCCGCGTCGAGTTCCTGCGTCGCGAGTTTGATCCGCGTACGCTCACCCAGACTCAGGTTGCGTTTGCCCATCCAGAAAAGGCGGGCCTTGAAGCGGTTCGACTCGATCGGCGCGTCGTGCTCGTGCGAAGCGACGTGGCCGCGCTCGACAAAGATCTGCTCGGTGAGCGTGATGCCGATGCTTTCCCCCGCGACGGCGATGTTCTTCTTGGGCGCATTCCAAGTCTCGATGCTCGCGACGACGCTCGTCTTGTTGTTCGGCGAAAAGATGAGCGTGTCGCCGACGCGCAGGGTGCCGGTGTCGATGCGCCCGGCGATGATGCGGCGCTCGTCGAAGCGATAGACATCCTGCACCGGGAAACGCAGGGGCAGATCGTTCACGGGCTTCGGCGGCTCGAAGCTGTCGAGCATGTCGGTGATCGTCGGCCCGGTGTACCACGGCATCTCCTGCGGCGCCTTGGTCACGACATTAAATCCGCCGCGAGCCGAGATCGGCACGAAGATGCGCGCTTCGAGCCCGATCTGGGCGAGGAACTTCTTGTACTCCGTGACGACGACGTTGAAGACCTGCTCGCTGAAATCCACGAGGTCCATCTTGTTCACCGCGACGACCACCTGCTTGATCCCGAGCAGCGAGAGAAGGTAGCCGTGCCGCCGCGATTGCTCGCGCACGCCTTCGTTCGCCGCGATGAGCAGCACTGCCGCGTCCGCGCTGGCTGCGCCGGTAATCATGTTCTTCAGGAACTCCTTGTGCCCCGGCGCATCGATGATGACGTAAGGCCGCTTGTCCGTTTTGAACTGAATCTGCGTCGTATCGATCGTGATGTTCTGCTCCTGCTCCTCGAGCAGTGAATCGAGCAGGAACGAATACTCGAACTCCATTCCCTCCTCCTTCGCCGCGGCCTGCATCTGCTCGACCTTGCCGTCGGGCAGCGACTTCGTGTCGTAGAAGATGCGGCCGATGAGAGTGGATTTGCCGTGATCGACGTGGCCGACGAAGACGACGCGAAGTCGTTGAAAATCAGAAGCGTCTTTGGTCATCACATGAATCCTTTCGCCCGGAGCTTTTGCATCGCATTGCGCTCGTGGTGGTCTTGCGCGCGGCCGGCGCGTTCGCTGGTTTTCGTCGTCAGTAACTCGTCGATGATCTTGTCGATCGTGTCGGCTTCACTTTCGACCGGTTTGGAAATCGGCCAGCAGCCGAGCGAGCGGAAGCGGTAGCGTTTTTTGTCCGCGCCGGTGCGGGCGAAGTACATCTTCGGGATCGGGATGCCTTCGCGCTGGATGTAGAGCCAGATGTCGCGCTCGGTCCAGTCGAGCAG
>JANPIS010000347.1:0-11318 GCA_031425095.1 Chthoniobacteraceae bacterium | reverse complement strand
GGCAGATCAGCCCCGGCTCGACGATGCCGAACTACCCGTGGCTCTTCCAAGACCGCACGGATATCGCCGCGCTGCCGAAGAAGATCGCCGTACAAAAAATGCTCGGCGTCCCCTTCAGCCAGACGACCAAGGCCGAGATCGAACAGGCCTGCGCCACGCAAGGCGAGAGCATCGCCGCCGATCTCCGGACGGCCGGAGCGGAGACCGGCGCAGACCGCGAGATTGTCGCTCTGATCGCCTACCTGCAGAAGCTTGGCAAAGCGGAGAAGGTTCTGACCAAGGCGGAAGCCGAGAAAAAGCGGACCGCACTGAGCACTGACCACTGACCACCGACTACGCCGCCCATGTTCCACCGCATCCTCGTCGAAGAATGGCAGCGCGTGCTCACGATGGTGAGCATCGGCATCTTCTTCGTCACCTTCCTGATCACGGCGTTTCGCATCTGGCGGACACCGCGCGAACAACTCCGCCACCTCGAAAACCTGCCCCTCGGAGACGACGTGAAGCCTCATGAATAACGCCCCGCAAGAAGATCCGCTCCGGCCGCACACCTACGACGGCATCCAGGAATACGACAAGCGCCTGCCCAACTGGTGGCTCTGGACCCTTTACGGTTCCATCGTTTTCGCCCTCCTCTACTGGGCCTACTACCACGCCTACAGCATCGGCACCGATCCCGCCGATGCCCTCGCGGTGAAGATGGCGGAAAATGCCTCGCGTGCGGCGCGAGCCTCCGCGGGTTCCGGCGAACTCAATGACGAAGCGCTGGGAGCCTCAGCCACGACGCGGCCACGGTCGCCGCGGGCAAGGCCACGTTCGAGACGCTCTGCGCCTCGTGCCACAAGCCGGACATGACCGGCCTCATCGGGCCGAACCTGGTGGACAATCAATGGATCCACGGCGGCCAGCCGCTGGACGTGGTGAAGGTCATCACGGAAGGGGTGCTCGCCAAGGGCATGGTCGCGTGGGGGCCGATCCTCGGAAAACAGAAGATCATCGAGGCGACCGCGTACGTCATGTCGAAGCACAAGGCGGGCGATGAGATCGTGAAGGTGGACGGCTGGGTGCCGCGCGCGCAATGAATGTCGCGCGCGGATCGCGAACTCCGGGTACCATACGCGTCCCGCGTGTGGGTCACGGCGTCCCGCCGCGACGAAATTTCTGCGGCGTTCGATCCCGGCAAGAGCTCCGCACCACGCAGATCACCCGGCGGGTTCCGCAGGCGCGGAGCTCTTGCCGAGAGAGTACGGCTCTGGAAGTCCGTTTCGGCGGGACGCCGAAACCAACACGCGGGACGCGTATGGTACTCGGACTATGAGCGCGCCCGCGCCGACGCTGGAGTCCGTCACGACGATCAACGCCGACGGGTCGCGGCGCTTCATCCATCCGGCGAATGTCAGCGGACCGTGGACCCGCTGGCGCGCCGTGTTTGGCCTGCTCATCCTCGCCGTTTACGTCCTCCTGCCGTGGATCACGATCAATGGCTACCCGGCCGTCTTCCTCGATCTCGCGCATCGGCAGTTCCACTTCTTCGGCCTCACCTTCGTCACGCAGGATCTCTGGCTCGGCTTCTTTCTGATCAGCGGGCTCGGCTTCTCGCTCTTCTACGTGACGGCTCTGCTCGGTCGCATCTGGTGCGGCTGGGCCTGCCCGCAGACCGTGTATCTCGACTTCATCCGCCGCATCGAACGCTGGTTCGAAGGCGACGCTCCCGCGCGGGAGCGCCTCGATCGGCTGTCGTGGACCGGCGAAAAGCTCCGCAAGCGCGGGAGCAAGTACTTCTTCTATTTCCTCTTCGCCGCGCTGCTCGCGCACGTCTTCCTCACTTACTACGTCTCGCCGGCTGGCCTGAAGGCGATGATGACCGAGCCGCCCACGCGCAACTGGGGCTCGTTCGTCTTCGTCTTCCTGATGACTGCAGCGATGTGGTTCAACTTCGTCTGGTTTCGCGAACAGTTCTGCATCGTCCTCTGCCCATATGGCCGCCTGCAATCGGCGCTCATCGACAATGACTCGGTGGTCATCGGCTACGACGCGAAACGCGGCGAACCGCGCGGCAAGAAAGGCACGGAGGGAGCGGGCGATTGCATCGATTGCCGCCGCTGCGTGAATGTCTGCCCGACCGGGATCGATATCCGCCAGGGCTTGCAGATGGAGTGCATCGGCTGCGCCGCATGCGTCGATGCCTGCGATGCGATCATGACGAAGCTCGACCGCCCGCGCGGGCTTGTCCGCTACGATTCGCTCAATGGCTTCGCTGGAAAAGCGCGCCGCATCATCCGTCCCCGCATCCTGCTCTACACCGGACTGATGCTGCTCGGCGCCGCGGCGATGACCTTCGGACTCTCGACGCTCAGTCCCATCACCGTGAGCTGCACCCGCGTGCAGGGAGTGCCCTACGTGCTTGAAGGCACGTCGGTGCACAACGAATTCCTCCTCCGCGTGCTGAACAAGCGCAACCAGCCGCAGCGTTTCACCGTCGCTGTGCAGGGTGGTCCGCCCGGATTGACGTGGAGTAACATGGAAGCCGGCATCGAAGTCGGCCCGCTCGGAGAAGAGATGCGCCCAATCGTGATGACCGCGCCGCGCGCCACCGCCCGCGGCACTTTCCCCCTCGAAGTCCTCGTCACCGCACCCAATGGCCGCGACGCGGTGAAGAAGAAACTCTCGTTCATCGGCCCTGGAAACTAACCCATGAAAGAAGCCATCCTCAGCCGTCCCTGGATCTTCATCCTCATCGGCTACCTGCTGGCCGTCTCGGCCTCGATCACCATGGTCGTCATCGCCGTGAAGCACGCGGATCCACCTGTCCCGATCGCGATCCCGCACCGGTGAAGACCGACGCCGAGCGATCGACTGACTGACAACGCCATGGACGCAGCCGCCTTCTCCACTCCTTTCGCTGCCTTTGTGGCGGGCTTGGTGACGAGCGTCCACTGCGCCGCGATGTGCGGACCGCTCGGCTGTGCACTCCTCGGCCGCCGCACGAACGCACCGGGGCAATTGCGGATCGCCACCGCGCTCTACCACGCCTCGCGCATCCTTGCGTATGCGCTCATCGGTGGAATCCTCGGCGCCATCGGCCAGGGTGCGGCGGGAATCTTCGGCGCGACGATCAGCCGCGCGCTGCCGTGGGCGATGGCGCTGCTCTTCGTGGCGATCGCGTTCGGACTCGACCGCACGGTGCCGCAGCCGAAGTTCGTATCGCGCTTTCTGCTGCGCATGAATCTGCGCGCCGCCACGTCTGATCCGCGCAAGTCGGCAGCCGCACTCGGCCTGGCCACACCGTTTCTTCCGTGCGGCCCGCTTTACCTCGCGTTTGGCGTGGCGCTCGTCACGGGATCGTTCGCCGGAGGCGCGACGCTGCTCGCCGCGTTCGCTGTCGGGACTATCCCGTTTTACGCCCTCGCCCAAGCCGGACTTTTCCGCTGGCAGGCGCGGATGTCTCCCGTTGCGGTGCAACGGATGCAACGCGGCCTCGCGCTCGTCTCAGCGCTGATCATCGGCGGGCGCGCACTGCTCGAAGAGGGCACGCTCACGGAACCCATCCGGTGCCTGCTATGCCATTGATCTCGGAGCCACCTTCCGCGACGCCCGTCGTTGCTGGCAGCCGTGCTACGTGCATCCACTGCGGGACAAACTTCAAGCCGACCGCGCAGCGTCCGGACTTCTGCTGCACCGGCTGCCAGTTTGTGCACGAGTTGATCACGAAGAACGGGCTCGGCCAGTTTTACGATCTGCAGGACGGCGGCCTGCCGCCGGTGCGCTCGCTCGTTTTTCAAAAGCGCGACTACACGTGGCTGCGTGACCTCGCGATGAAAGCCGAAGGCGCGATGCGCGCGCCCGCCACGCTACAACTCGGCCTCCAGGGTCTCTCCTGCCTCGGCTGCGTGTGGCTCATCGAGAAGCTCTTCGCCCGCCACGCCGGAGCACTCGCGATTCGCGTGGATCCCGCGCTCGGGCGCTGCGAACTGCGCTGGCAGCCCGGTGCGTTCGAGATCGTCGCCTTTGCTCAGGAATTGCAGAGCTTTGGCTACCTGCTCGGCCCACCCGGCGAGGCGACGAAGCCCGCCAGCCGCGCGCTCACCATCCGCCTCGGGCTGTGTGCCGCTCTGGCGATGAATGCGATGCTCTTCACGCTGCCGGGCTACTTCGGCATGGAGAAAAGCTTTCAGTTCGCGGACTTCTTTGGGCGCATCGCCTTCGCCGTGAGCACCGCGAGCTTGCTCATCGGCGGCAGCTACTTTTTCCGCCGGGCGTGGAGCGGCCTGCGTCAGCGGATGCTGCACATCGACCTGCCGATCTCGCTCGGGCTGCTCGCCGCCTACATCGGCTCCGTGCATGCGTGGACACAGCGCGCGGAGGGCTTCGTCTATTTCGACTTCGTCTCGATCTTTGTCTTCCTGATGCTCGTCGGGCGCTGGCTCCAGCAGAAGGCGATCGAGCGCAACCGCCATCGCCTGCTCGACACCCACGCCGATCCCGCGCCCGTCCAACTCACCGATGGCGAAACTATGCTGCCGGTCTGCGCGCTCGTGCCACCGATGCACTACACGGTCGCTCCCGGCCAGCCGATTCCCGTGCGGTCGAAACTTCTCTCGCCCGCCGCGACGCTGAACCTCGAGTGGATCAATGGTGAATCTGAGCCGGTCTCCGCGCGTGGCGGCCGCGTGGTTCCGTCGGGCGCGGTGCATTGTGGACAGGATCGGATCGAACTCGAAGCGCTCGAGACTTGGCCGGCGTCGATGCTCGCGCAGCTCACGCAAGTCGCGCCCGCCACCGCGCATCGCAATCTCGCCGTAGAGCGCTTCATCCGCGGCTACATCCTCGTCGTCGTGACGCTCGGTGCGATCGGCTTTGCCGCATGGTGGCTGCGCTCCGGCGATTTTCTCACCGCGCTGCAAGTCCTTATCTCGGTCCTCGTGGTCTCGTGTCCGTGCGCCTCCGGCATCGCACTGCCGATGGCCGACGACCTCGCCGCGACCAGGCTGCGCGACGGCGGCGTCTTCGTGCGCGAGTCCAGCCTGTGGGCACGGCTGGCGCGGGTGCGGAAGATCCTCTTCGACAAGACCGGCACGCTCACGCTGGAGACGACCGCCCTGCGACATCCAGAAGCGCTCGATGCGCTCAGCGCAGACGAGAAGTCCATCCTGCTCGCGCTCGTGCAGGACAGTCTGCATCCGGCGAGTTGCTGCCTGCGCGAGTTGCTCCTTGCCGAAGGCATCGCGCCGCCCCCGATCGCCACGATTCACGAGACGGTCGGCTTCGGTCTCGAATGCACACACGACGGCTCAACGTGGCGGCTCGGGCGACCCGTCTGGAGCGCCGCAGACACCACTGCCGATGCAGCGAGCGACGAGTGCGTCTTCTCGCAGGATGGCAGGGCTCTCACCGCTTTCTCCTTCTGCGACGAAGTGCGCGCAGATGCGGTGGAGGAAGTCGCCACCTTGCGGGCCCGCGGCTGCGAAGTCTTCATCCTCAGCGGTGATCGCCGCGCGAAAGTCGAAGCCATGGCCGCCCATCTTCATCTCCCCGAAGGATCCTGCCGCGCGGAGATGACGCCGCAGGAAAAGGCCGATTGGGTACGCGAACTGAATGCGCAGGACACGCTTTTCATCGGCGACGGTGCCAATGACAGCCTCGCCTTCAACGCCGCCTTCACCACCGGCACACCCGCCGTCGATCGCGGCCTGCTGGAGCGCAAGGCAGACTTCTATTTCCTCGGTCGCGGGCTCTCCGGCGTACGCCAGCTCCTCGATGCCGCTGACTCACGCCGCCGGACAATCCGCCGCGTGCTCACTTTCACGATCACCTACAACGTCGCCGCGATCGCCATCAGCCTCGCCGGCCACATGAGTCCGCTGGCCGCGGCGATCCTGATGCCCGCGAGCTCGCTGGTTTCGCTGGCGATCGTCTTTGCCGGAAGGCCCGCGACGCGAGCGCGCGCGGAAGCGTCGTAACGCCCCGAGCCACGGATAGCTCCGGCCACGGCCGCTGGCGTGCTTTTCTGCGCCCTGATGCGTGCGCCGTCATCGACAACGTCGGGGCGGAGTTATACGTTGTTCCCCGGTTCGCCACCGGACGCCTGGCGTCCTTGCATGACCACGATCCCCGAAGGCATCAAACAACATCTCGAAGAGCGGCTGCAGAGTCTGCCGCTCACCCGTCGGGTGCGGAATTTTGCGGAGCGATTCGGCCGCCGATTGATGGGCAAACCGCGCTCCGCGACGGAGAGCCCGAACTTGCTCCCGCTGCTGATCCAGGTGCTCGCGGCGTTCTCGAAGGCGAACGGTGAAGTGATCGAGGCGGAAATCGATTCGTCGCTCGGCTTCCTGCGCTACGACTACCCGGAAGCCGTCTATAGCGAGCTGCGCAAACTCTTCCGCCAGGCCCTCAACGAGCAGCAGGATCTCGGGGCGATGGCTGCGCGGCTCGCCACGGAACTCTCCACGGAGCGCAAGGTGATGCTCGGGGTGCAGCTCTACGATCTGATCTCCAGGGCTGGGATGGATCAGCAGCAGGTCGTCACCTTCTACAGCTTCATGACGCAGCTCGGCATGGCCGCGCAGGCGATCGACATCGTCTATCAGATCAATGCCGCCGACGACTCGGACCGAAACATCTTCCAGCAAGGTCAGTCGCCACTCGAAGCGCTGACCTTCGGCGCGAGCCCGCGCGCGGACGTGCGGCTGAAGGGACTCGAAGGCAATGAACGCCTCGTCGCGTTCCGCTACCACGATCTCATCCTGCTGAAAAATCAGACGAGCAAAGGCATCGTCGTGCGCGGACGGCCGCTCGGGCCGGGATCCTTCTGCCGGGTGTATTCAGGACAGCGCATCGTCCTCGGCGAGCAGGTGCTCACGTATCAGGACCTTGCCTACTACTTTAATGCGAAGAAGAACGTCTCCCTTGCGCAGATCTATCTCACGATCGATGCAAACGATGAGGTGGAACTCGACAAGGTGCGCACCCGCGAGTCGTGTCTCGAGATCAAGTTTGGGCTGAAGGTGCAGGTCCGCGCGCTGAAGGACGTGGACGCGCTGCTCCACGGCGTCGCGCTCCGCCAGGGCGTGTCGATCGAGGCGACGCTCGACGACCGCATCATCTTCCACAACAACTCCGAACTCCCGCTGAGCGATCTCCGCCGCCGCGCTCGCGCCCTCGGCGGGCGCTTCCAGCTCAAGGCCTACAAGTCCGGCTATCTCGTCTCAAACAACCCTTCGCTGCTCGATCAGGACGACATCCTCCTCTCGCCCGGCACCGGCGGCGAAGTGCTGCTGAAGATCCTCTGCGACTACGAAAACAAGGTCGGCCGCCTCGAGGTCCTGCACGCCGATCGACCGATCCACGTCGGCGAGGTGCCAGTGAAAGGCGCCGCGGATCTCAAAGACGGCGACAGCATCCGCATCGACACCGGCCAGGTGCTGCGCTGCAACTTCACCGACCGCATCGTCGAGGAGGAGCGCAACATCATTTCCGTCCTCGATGTCCGCGACGTAACCCACAAATTCCGCCGCGACCAGACCGCGATGGATGGCATCTCCTTCAGCGTGAATCGCGGCGAGATGGTCTGCGTGATGGGCGCGAGCGGCTGCGGAAAAAGCACCCTGCTCCGCTGCCTCGCCGGCCAACTTCAGCCGCAGCAGGGCGAGATCCTGCTCAATGGCCAGTCCTTCTACGCCGATCGCGACACGCTCAAAAAATTCGTCGCCTACATCCCGCAGGACGACGCCTTCGACGATCACCTGACCATCGAAGAGAACCTTGAATTCGCCGCCGCGATCCGCTCCCCGCATCTCTCCGGGCGCGATCGCTCGCGGCGCATCGAGGGGCGGCTCGTGGAACTCGGACTGATCGAGCGGCGCGGTACGATGGTCGGTAGCGCGGTCAAGAAGCGGCTCTCCGGCGGCGAGCGGAAGCGGCTGAACATCGGCCTCGATATGATCTCGAGCGCAGACGTGTTTCTCTTCGACGAGCCGACCAGCGGCCTGAGTTCGAAGGACAGCGAGCACGTCATCGAGATCATCCGTTCGATGGCGCACAACAAGATCGTGCTCGTCACGCTGCATCAGCCGACGAGCAAGCTCTTCCAGATGTTCAGCAAGGCGCTGCTTCTCGACAAGGGCGGCAAGATGGTCTTTTACGGCACGCCGAGCGAGATGCTGCAATACTTCGCCGCCGCGGAACACGAGCAGCACTTCGGCACCGAACTCGGCGGCTGCCCAGCCTGCGGCACGACACGCCCGGAGTTCATCTTCGATGTCCTCGAGACGCCGCTGCGCGACCTGAGCGGCGACATCATCTACGAGGAAAATACGCAGGGTCAGCTCGTGCCGGCGCGCCGCTTCTCGCCCGACTACTGGCGCGACAAATACGAGAGCCACCGGCTCTTCCAGGACATGCGCCAGGTGAGCCTGCGCAAGCAGGCCGAGCGGATCACGACCATCCCCGAAACCACGCCCGTGAAACGCTGGGAGCCCATCCGCTGGCGGGATGAGTGGGTGCAGTTTCGCACACTGGTGCGCCGCGCCTTTACCTCGAAGATGCGCAACCGCGGCAACCTGATCGTCACGACTTTCGTCCCGCCGATCCTCGCGGCCCTGATCGGCTGGACGCTCTATTTCGATGAGTCGGAGACCTACGAGTTTGCCAGCGCGTCGCACATTCCGACCTACATCTTCATGGCGTTGCTCGTGGCCATGTTCCTCGCGCTGATGAATTCGGCGGACGACATCATCCGCGATCGGACCGTGCTCCATCGCGAGCGGAACCTGGATGTGCGGCTGCCCTACTACATCATCGCGAAGTTCAGCACGCTCGCGCTCTTCTCCGCGGTGCAGAGCGCGCTCTTCGTCCTCGTCGGCAACTCGATCCTCGAAATCCGCGGAATGTTCTTCGAGTACTGGTTCTTCATGTTCATCACCGCGATGAGCGGGACCAGCCTCGGACTGATCATCTCCTCACTCGCGCCCGATGGAAAAGCGGCGGCGAACTTCGTCCCGCTCGTGCTCATCCCACAGCTCATCTTCGGCGGCGCGCTCATCAAATACGAAGAGATGAACCGGAACCTCGACCGGATCTATTCGGTGAAGCGCTGGTTCAGCACGCACGTCGATCCGACGGCAGCCGCGGATCGCGACGACTCGCGTCTGCAAGTGCCGCTGATCAGCCGCTTCGTCGCCACGCACTACACCTACGAAGCCCTGATCGTCGCGCAGGCGAAGCTCAACCCGCTCTCGTCGCGCCAGGAGAAGATTCAGCGCCAGATCGATGCCCTCGTCGCGAACCGGGATCGCTCGGAAGCCGACGACTCCCGACTGGAAGACCTCAAGGATACGCTCGCGCTCCTCAGCGGACTGGAGAGCGGATCACGGCCGGAGATCGAGCGGCGCCTCGCGCGGGTGGACAAGGTGATCGCCGGCGGCCCGCTCGATGCCGCGAGCCTGCGCAGCAAAAATAGTGGCCTCACCGCCGAGCGACTCTACGTGAATCAAAAGGTCAGCGACCTCGTGTCCAAGGCCGAAACCGAGCAAAGCGACTACCGCCGCCAGCACTCGATCAATGTGTTTTTCAGTCCCGAAAAGAATCACCACTTCCTCACCCTCACGCCCCGCTGGCTCGGCTTCCTCGGGCTCCACGAGAACCGCGACCTCAGCCTGCGAATGAGCGTGTACGCTTTCAATTCTGGCATTCTCGTCCTGACCTCCGCCGCGCTCCTCGGCCTCCTGCACTTCGTCCTCGCCCGGCAGCTCCGCACCCGCGGGCTTTAGCTGAGACCGCCAAGCCCCGCGCGGAAGGTTGGCGAAACGCGGCGGTCGGTGGTTGGGCGCAGCACCACCGCGAATCGCTTTCCCGCACGGGGCTGGGCGGCCCCGCTGAAATGTCAGGCGACGACCGTCGCGAAGTTCTCGCTGTGGAGGTGGCCGCTCTTGCCAAAGGTTTCCGCGACGCTCGGCACGTGGCCGCCAGTGCTCGAGCTCATCACGTCCTCGCCGCCATTCGGGCTGCGGTCGCGATTACTGAACTTGACGCCAACGAGCTTCGAAACGCCGTGCTCTTCCATGGTCACGCCGTAGATCGCATCGGCGCGGGCGATGGTGCGCTTGTTGTGGCTGATGACCACGAACTGACTCTGACCCACGAAGCGATCGAGAATCTTGATGAAGCGGCTGATGTTCGATTCGTCGAGCGGCGCGTCCATTTCATCCAGCACGCAGAAGGGCGACGGCTTCACCATGTAGATCGAGAAGAGCATCGCGACGGCGGTCATCGTCTTCTCGCCACCCGAGAGCAGCGTGATGGACTGCAGTTGCTTGCCGGGTGGTTTGGCGATGATCTCGATGCCGCATTCCAGCGGATCGCTTTCGTCGGTGAGGACGAGGTTGGCTTTGCCGCCGCCGAAGAGCTCGGTGAACATCTCGGCGAAGTTCGCGCGGATCTTTTCGAAGGTGTCGGCGAAGAGGACTTTGGTCGTCTGATTGATCTTTGTGATCGTGTCGATCAACTCGGTCTTCGCGTTGATGAGGTCGGTGTTCTGCTGCTCGAGGAAGGTGTGGCGCTGCTCCAGTTCGTCGTATTCCTGGATCGCGTCCATGTTCACCGGCCCCATCGAGTCGAGCTTGCCGTCGAGTTCGCGGACGAGGGCTTCGATGCGCTCCCAGTCGATCGAGAAAGCGTCCGTAGCGGCGACGTCCTCGTCGCCGGTCGTTCCAGCGGCGTCCTCGCCGCTTTGGAGTTCCGGCGGCGGGACGCCGCCCGGCACTTCCGGCGACGAGACGTCGCCGCCACCGGAGGCGTCGCCTCGCGCAGCACGCTTTAGTTGGTCACGCACCGCCACGCGCAGGCCGTGAAGGTCGCGTTCGAAGGTGGAGAGATCCAGCTGGTAGCGCTTCTGCATGTGCTCGGTGAGCGCGTTGAGGCGCATCTCGAGTTGCGTCGATTTCACTTCGAGCCGGCTGCGCTGGTCGTGGCACTCGCTGAGCTGGTGACGCAGAATGCGCAGGGTGTTGCCGAGTTCCTCGGCGGCCGCGGCGATGTTGGCGCGTTCGTCGAGCAGACGCGCGACTCCCAGCTCCGCTTCGCCGACCTGCGCACGCAGACCTTCAAGATTCGCCTCGATCTCCGCGTTTTCCGCCGAGGTGGCGTCGGCGCGCTGACGGTAGGTCGTGATGTCCGACTGCCGCTGGGTGATGAGATCGCGCAGTTCCTCCAAGCGCGCTTCCATCGGCGCGCGCTGGTGATGCAGGGAAGAGTGACGCTGGCGTTCCGTCGCGACTTTGATCTTCAGTTCGTTCAGTTCCCCGGAGACTTCCGCCTCC
>JANPIS010000346.1:0-23751 GCA_031425095.1 Chthoniobacteraceae bacterium | reverse complement strand
GCAAGGTTGCGAGCCGCTTCGGCGATCGCGATGCGGGCGCCTTCGCGCGGCTGCAGCGAGCAATAGACCGCGTTGCAGTCGCTGGTCGCGGCAAGGATTTTGCCCGCCTCGCGGATGAGGAAAACCGCAGCGTCGGAACCCGGCGCGACCATCGTGCCGGCTCGCACGGTATGGTCATACTGGCGCCAGACCCAGTTCTTAGAGGCGATGCTCGGATGCGCGAGCAACGTGAGAAGCGCGGTCTTCGCATCGGCTTCCTTCACCGTCGCCAGATCGAGCGGCGCGGGCACTGGGCGCGGTGCGGCTTCGCGGCTGTAGATCGGTGCATCGTCCGCGAGCTTGCGCGCGGGGATTTCCACGACCGTCCGCTCGCCGACGCGGACGCGCATCATGCCGTCGTCCTTCACCACGCCGACCTCTGCGTAGGGCAGGTCCCACTTTTCAAAAATGTCGCGCACGGTCTTCTCCTGCCCCTTCTTCACGATGATGAGCATCCGCTCCTGCGACTCGCTGAGCATGATTTCGTAGGGCGTCATCCCGGTCTCTCGCTTCGGCACTTTCTCGAGATCGATCTCCACGCCGGTGCCGCCGCGGCTCGCCGTCTCGCACGTCGAGCAGGTGAGCCCCGCCGCGCCCATGTCCTGGATGCCGGCGACAGCATCCGTCGCGAGCAATTCGAGGCACGCCTCGAGCAGAAGCTTTTCCTTGAAAGGATCGCCGACCTGCACCGCAGGACGGTCCTGTTTCGACTCCTCGGTCAGTTCACGCGAGGCGAAGGCAGCTCCGGCCAACCCGTCGCGCCCCGTCTCTGCGCCGACGTAGAAGACCGGATTCCCGATCCCTTCGGCCGCGCCGCGCGCGATCTGCTCGTGGCGCAGCACGCCGAGATTGAAGACATTCACGAGCGGATTGCCCTCGTAGCTTTCGTCAAAATACACCTCACCGCCGATGGTCGGAATGCCGATGCAGTTCCCATAATGCGCGATCCCGGCAACGACGCCGGCGAAGAGACGGCGGTTCGTGTTCACATTCGCCCCGTCGCCAGTGATGGGTCCGAAGCGCAGTGAATTCAGCGAGAAGACCGGTCGTGCGCCCATCGTAAAGATATCGCGGATGATCCCGCCCACGCCAGTCGCCGCGCCTTGGAAGGGCTCGATCGCGCTGGGGTGATTGTGGCTCTCCATCTTGAA
Source organism: Chthoniobacteraceae bacterium (assembly GCA_031425095.1). GTDB lineage: Bacteria > Verrucomicrobiota > Verrucomicrobiia > Chthoniobacterales > Chthoniobacteraceae > JANNXQ01. The sequence goes on along the minus strand of JANPIS010000346.1, from coordinate 22,561 downwards.
CGCCACCGCCCACCCGTCACCGATATCGATCACGCCCGCGTTTTCCTCCCCCGCCTTCACCAGCACACCGGGCCCGGTGGTTGGAAATTTCCGCAGCTCCGGCTTCGAGTTCTTGTACGAGCAGTGCTCGCTCCACATCACCGAGAAGATGCCGAGTTCGGTGAAATTCGGAGCACGCCCGAGGATCGACTCGATGCGCGCGTACTCGTCGGGAGTGATGCCGTGCTTGGCGATGATCTCGGGCGTGATGGCGGGGTCGGGCATGGCGAAAGGGAAAGGAGCCACCAGACTCACGCCGCCTGGCGCGCGCCGAGGGTGGTGAGGATGGATTCGAAGATGACGCGGCCGTCGGTGCTGCCGAGGCGGGCGTCGCAGGCGCGTTCGGGGTGGGGCATGAGGCCGAAGACGTTGCGCGCGGCGTTGCAGATGCCGGCGATGTTTTCCGCGGAGCCGTTCGGATTGCCGGCGTCGGCGATCGCACCGCTCGGGTCGCAGTAGCGCAGGAGGACGCGGCCATCGCGGTTGAGTTCGGCGAGAGTCGCGGTGTCGGCGACGTAGCAGCCTTCGCCGTGGGCGATCGGGATGTGCAGGAGTTGGCCGACCTTGCTGGACTTGAGGAATGGGCTGGCGACGGATTCGACCCGCAGCCAGCGAGGTTCGCAGATGAAATGCAGGTCGCGATTGCGGATGAGCGCGCCGGGCAGGAGGCCGGCTTCGCAGAGGATCTGGAACCCGTTACAGATGCCGAGGACGAGCGTGCCGCGAGCGGCGGCTTCTTTCACGGCCTTCATGATCGGCGAGAAGCGGGCGATCGCACCACAGCGGAGGTAGTCGCCGTAGGAGAACCCGCCGGGGAGGACGATGAGATCGCGGTCACCCAGCGATTCCGACTTGTGCCAGACGTACTCGGTCTCGACGCCGAACTCGCGCAGGGCGAGGACGCAGTCCTGGTCGCAATTGGAGCCTGGGAAACGGATGACGGCAGCTTTCATGGGGAAGTTGAGGGTTGAGAGTTGAGTGTTGAGCGTCGCCGCATCACGTCCGCATTTCTTTTTTGAGTTCCGCGAGTCGCTTCTCTTGTTTGTAGTCGCTCACGACGAAAAAGGCGTGGATCACCCCCGGCAGCCAGCCAAGGAAAGTGAGCAAAAGACTGAGGAGAAAGCTGCCCATCCGGCCGGTGAGGAGCACCGCGACGGGCGGGAGGAGGACGCAGAGAAAGAACAGCATCGGATGGGCAAAGGAACGCCGAATGTCGGGCAGCGCCGCTCTCCCCTCAACGCTCAACTCTCAACTCGTAGTCTTCGATCACCGGATTGCTCAGCAGATCGCGGCAGACCTCGTGCAGCGCCGCTTCGGTCTGCGAGCCGTCGAGTTCGATCTCGATGAATTTTCCCACGCGCACGGACTTCGCCGCAGGCAGGCCGTGATGGTGAATGGCGTCGCGCACGGCGACTCCCTGGGGGTCGAGCACGCTTTGTTTCGGCATCACGATCACTTTGGCTTTCATAGAGCGGGCGAGGGTAGGGGTGCGGCGGTGGAAAGTGAAAGTGGAAAGTGGGACGCCTGTGCGGAGCACGAGCGCGGCGGGACATTTCACTTTCCACCGTCTCGTTCCAATCGTACGATCGCGCATGATTTGGCTCTTCCGTTCGCTTGCTGGCGGACTCGCGATTTTCTCTCTCTGCGCCACGGCCCTGGCGCAGACGCCTGCCCTCACCGCGGCGGATCTCGCGGCGGCGGTGCGTTCGGATGAAGTTTCCATTCCCACCCCGGGCGAGCTCATGGCTGCGCTCGACAAACAGGGCAAGCCGGACTGGGCTGCGCGCATCCGGCCGCCGATCACGACGAACTACAGCCGGCGTGCGCAGATGGCGCTGAATCTGGGCGGGCTCATCGCGGATGGCTACATCGCGGTCGAAGCGGAGGACGCGCAGCAGGTGAAGAATCTCGGGCGCGACATTCTCGAAATCGCCAAGGCGCTTGGCGTGCCAAAGGAGATTCGCGACCGCGGCAAGAGCCTCACGGAAAAAGGCGAGGAAAAGCGGTGGGACGTGCTCCGCGAAGAGCTCGAGGCGACGCAGAATGAGGTGAAGCAATCGCTCGCCGCGAATCAGGACCAGTCGCTGATCCAACTCGTGACCGTGGGCGGGTGGGTGCGCGGGACCGAAGTGGTGAGTGCCGCGATCGCCGAGAAGTACACCGAAGCTGGCGCTCGCCTGCTCCGCCAGCCGGCCATCGCCGAATCACTGACGACGCGGCTCAAGGCCCTGCCGGAAAAATTGCGCGACGATCCGGTGGTCAAGGTCGTCACCGAAAAGCTCGATCAGATCGCGCGGCTCGTGGCCTTTCCGCGCGAGAGCGCGCCTCCGGTCGAAGCGGTGAAGCAGCTCAATGAGCTCGCGAGCGAACTCATCAGGATCATCTCCACCAAAGAAAAGAAATGAGCCGACGTTTGCTTTCCATCTTCGCCGCGTTCGCGGGTCTTGCGGTGTCGGTGTCGGCGCCGGCCATCTCGACCGATGAAGAAGTCGCCGCCCGGCAGGTCGCGCTCGAGGTTGCGGGCGCGTTTCAGAATGACGGCTTCAAGTTGCGCGATGGCTTCTGGTCCGGCCGGCTGGAGAAGGGTGCAACCAAAGTCATGCAGGTCAATTTGTTCGCGGGGAACGAATACTGGTTCGTGCTCGGAGCGGTTTCTCCGGCGAAGAGGGTTGTCATTTCCGTTTTCGACGAGACGGGACAGCCCGTGGAGACGGAGCCCTACGAGGGGGATGCGTCGTCCGCCGCGGGATTCTCGCCCGGCGTGAGCGGACCGTACTACGTGAAGGTGACCCTGCTCGAAGGCGATCCTGCGGCCTTCTGCATGCTCTACACTTACAAATAACCTGATGCCGTCCGGATCCAGCTCCACCACCGAAAAACTCGACGGCCCGCGCGTCACGCAGTTCTCCATCTTTCTCTCCAATCGCGTCGGCGAAATGCTTCGGATCGTGCGCCTGCTCAATGAGCGGCACGTGCATGTCCTCGCGATGAATGTGCAGGACTCGGCGGACACCGCCATCGTCCGCATCGTCGTGAGCGACCCGGAGACCGTGCAGGCCACTTTCCACGAGCATGCGGTGCCCTTTTCTGTCTGCGACCTCGTGGTCGTCGAGCTCAAGCAAGGCGCCACAGAACTCGGCAGTCTGCTCGCCGCGCTCCTCGCCGCGGAGTGCAACATCTTCGGCAGCTACGCCCTGCTGACCCGGCCCCGCGGCCGCACCGCGCTCGCGCTCCACGTCGAGGACAATGAGTGCGCGATCTCCGTCATCCAGGGCCACGGTTTCACGATCCTGAGCCAGTCGGATATCTCGCGGTAACTGACGCGGCTACTGTAGTCGGCGGAGGAGATTCAGGTGAAAAGTGCCAAGCGGGAACTCGTCGTCGTGCACCAGCGCGATCCATTTTTTCGGATCGGCTTCGTCAGTCACCGCGCGCGAGTCTGATTTCCAGCGCGAGGCCACGTTCGGCCGCAGGTAACGCGAGACGAGATCGTGCGCGGCCAACCAGAAGGTGAGCTTCGAGCAGCCGGCGCCGAGCTTGTAGAGCGCTCGCACTTCGTCGCGGAGCCCAGCGACGGCGTCCACGACTGCCGCCCAGCGGATGGTGAGTCGATTGTCGATCCAGACGAGCACATCCTTCTGGTGCAGATACGCGAAGAGGAGCTGGCCGCCGAGCGCGTCGTAATTCCGCACGCGCGTCCCGGTGATCGGGAAACGGAAGATGCGGTCGAGCAGGATCGCCCAGCAGACGTAGCGCGCGAAAGGGAAGCCGGATTCCGTGAGGCGCGCGGCTTCGCCGAAGGTGCGCAGATCGACGCGCAGTTCCTCGAGTCCATACATCCAGAAGGGCGCACGCTGCCGGATCATGAAGGGGTCGAATGGCAGCTCGCCGAGACTGTGCGAGGCGTCGTGGATGAGATCCCAGAGCGCCAGGGTGTCGAGCATCAGCGGCAGGGAGCCGAGCCAGCATTCAAGCTCCGGGAAAAGCTCGAGTCCGACCACTGCGGCGGCCCGGGTGGCGCACGACTGGAGCCGGCGCGCTTCGCGATCGCAGAAGATGACGCCGAATTGATTCGTCGGCTTGCTCGCGACGCAGACGGTCTCGGGAAACAGCACCGCGCACTCGCTGTCGTAGCCGCGCGTGAAGTCGAGCAAGTGTCCGGGGACGAATTTCGGATTGCGGTAGCGGGTGCGTTCGAGCTCGGCGAGCCAGTTGGGCCAGGGCGTATGCATGAGGATCGCCTCGAAGCGCGTGTCGCTGGAGGCGTTCGGCGTGTACATCGGGAAGAGCACGAGATGCTCAAGGCCGTCCCGGCGGTTGCGCTCCGGGTGGAAGGCGGCGAGCGATGCAGCGAAGTCCGGCCTGGCAAAGCCGCCGCCGAACCAGGCGCGGAAATCCGCGTCGAGCGCGGAAAGATATTCGTCCTGATGCGGAAACTGTGGTCGCAACTCGGTGAGCGCGGGCAACGCACCTTCCACGAGCCGCGCGGCGTCGGCCTGCCTCTCCGAGATGACGCTCCCATCTTTCTCCTGCAGGAGACGGAGGGCTTCGATCTTTTCACGGAGAGTGAGCCACGCGGATTCGTGACACCGGCCTCCGGCCGGTGCGCACAGGCCGGAGGCCTGGGTCACGCCAGGCGCAGCGAGCCAATGCGTGAGATTCAGCCAGAGCTGGAGATGATCGTGTGTGGCGATGCGCTCGTCGCCGAAGAGCACCGAGTCCGTGACTACCGCGACCCGTCCCACGCCATGCCGGGCCAGGGCGACGACTCCCGCATCCCGGGGGTGCGCGTTTGGCGAGGCCTGCCAGGCGATCCGCGCTTCGCCCTCCACTTTCACCCATCCCGCGCGGTAGAAGCAGGCCCGCTCCGCGAGGTGCCCCAGCGGCGAGCCCGGGGCCGGCTCGCAAAGAATCCACTCCGCATTGTCGTGCGCACATGCCGTGCGGTCGAAGACCTTTCCATTTTCGATGCGAATCCCGATTGGCTCGAGCAGCGTGTTCAGATTGTCCCCGTACTTGTCGTGCTCGTATTCCGTGATCACGAGCAGCCCGCCGCCCGCTTCGACGAAGGCGAGTACCGCGGCGATTTCCCCGGGCGAAAGCGCCGGCGACTCCGTCGAAGTCGTCCGTTCCCAGCGCGGGTCGCACGGATGGAGGAAAGCGAGCACCCCGACGCCCGCGAGCGTCTGGCCCGAAATCGGAGTGGTGACATTGCGCTCAACGATGAAATCGCGAGCGGCGAGCGCCACGGCCGCGGTTTGATAGGAAGCATTCGCGGCATCCTCCGGCTGCATCTCGCGAGCGCGGGCCGCCGAGACGGACCAGCTTTCGCTGTGGAATTCGTCGAAGAGGATGCGGGTGATTTTTTGCGGAGATTGCATCGCACGGCCGGCTTGAGATTTGAACCTAGTCGCACGCTCTGCCGAAGCCAAACGCAGGCCACCCCGGAATCGACCTTCACCGAGATGCCGAACTGGCATCCACGGGTTTCCCGGAAGATCGAATCCGTTCAGATCGCCGCAGGCTGGGCCGCAACGTGGAGGCGACCTCGCTGAAAATGCTCCACCGCGCAGCCCGGGCAGATGCCGTGGCTGAACGTGGCTTCGCTGTGTTTGGCCACGTAATCCTCCACCTCACTCCAGTAGCCGTCGTCTTCACGCACCTTCTTGCACCAGGAGCAGATCGGCAGAAGCTCACCCAGGGTCTGGATGGTTCCTTTTGCGTCCAGCAGATCGGCAAGCAGTCTTTCCCGCTGGTCCTCCAAAGCGTCGCGCACGGCGAGAGTGTTCCGCAGTTCCTCCAGATTTCGCCGGAGCTCGAGCTGTGCGATGACCTGTCGGGCGATGATTTGCAGTGCTTCGCGCTGCTCTGCCGTGAGCGTGCGCGGCACCCGGTCGATGACGCAAAGAGTGCCGAGCGCTGCACCGTCCGGGGAGATGAGGGGAGCTCCCGCGTAAAAGCGGATATTCGGCTCGCCGGTCACCAGTGGGTTCGATGCGAAGCGGGGATCCTGCGCCGCATTCGGCACCAACATGGTTTCGGATTTCAGGATCGCGTGGGCGCAGAAGGCCAGCTCCCGAGGTGTCTCCGTGACGTCGAGTCCGACCTTTGACTTGAACCATTGCCGTCCGCTATCGACCAGCGAGATGAGGGAAATCGGGGTGCCGCAGATCGTGCTGGCGAGGCGCGTGAGATCGTCAAAAGCCGCTTCGGGTTCCGTGTCGAGAATCCGGTAGCCAGCCAGCGCCTCAAGACGCTTTTCCTCGTCGGTGGGTTGGGGAGGGCTCATGGGGGATGACAGCAAAGCCGGTCGCGTGCCGCGGCCCTCTGGCATCCTGCCCCCTCAGCGGATGCCAGCTGCTGGACCAGCCGCGTCACTGAGGAATGCCGCGATATCTTCGGGCGTGGTATCCCACGAACACATCAGCCGCGCGGCGCCATCGGGCCCGACGTCGTCGTAGAACGCCCAGCCGCGCTGGCGCAGGCGCGCTGCCATCGCCGTCGGCAGCGAAGCGAAAACGGCGTTGGCATCACGTGAGTAGAGCACTTCGACGCCGGGCAGCGCGCGCAGGCCGAAATCGAGCCGGGCGGCCATGGCATTCGCGTGCGCGGCGTGGCGGAGCCAGGCTCCATCGCGGAGGAGGCCGATCCACTGTGCGGCGACGAAGCGCATCTTCGAAGCGAGTTGCCCCGCTTGTTTGCGGCGGAACTCGAAGCGGCGCGCGAGGTCGCGATTGAAGAAGACGACCGCTTCGCCGAAGGCCATGCCATTCTTGTTTCCGCCGAACGAAAGGACTTCGACGCCAGCGCCGCAGGTGATGCGCGATGGCGCGACCTTCAAGGCCGCGACGGCATTGGCGAAGCGCGCGCCATCCATGTGCAGACGCAGGCCGAGCCGCCGCGAGGTCTCGGCGATGGCGGTAACTTCGGCAGGCGAATACAAGGTCCCGAGTTCGGTCGATTGCGTGAGGCTCACGGCGCGTGGCATCGACGAATGCACATCGGTGCGCCGCGTGGCGGCGTGTTCGATCGCCGCTGGACCGATCTTTCCGTTTTTTCCTGGGACCGGCAGGAGCGTCGTCCCGTGCGCGAAAAACCCCGGCGCGCCGCATTCATCCGTGGCGATGTGCGCGTACTCGTGGCAGAGCACGCTTTCGTAGGGCTCGCAGAGGCTGGCGATGGCGAGCGAGTTCGCGGCGGTGCCATTGAAGACAAAGAACACTTCGCACTCGCGCTCGAAGACTTCGCAGAAAAGCCGTGTCGCCTCGGCGGTCCAGTGGTCCGCGCCGTACGATGGTGCGTGCGCGACATTCGCCTCGCTGAGCGCGGCCAGCGCCTCGGGGCAAATGCCAGCCCAGTTGTCGCTGGCGAATTGGCGGCGTTCTGGAGCTGGGTCGCTCGGCATGACTGCGTATATCCCGCATCCTGCTTCCTGCATCCAGCATCTTCCCCGACTTGAGGATTGAGCATCCCGCCTGCCGTCCCCACACTCGACGCGCCATGTCCATCGAGATCGCCATTCAACTCTCCGTCTTCCTCGCGAACAAACCCGGCACCCTTGCGCAAGTGTGCGACGCGCTGGCCGGAGCGAACATCAACATTTTCGCCCTCACCATCTCGGATACTGCGGATCATGCGGTCGTGCGGATGGTGCTCAGCGATCCCAAGCGCGGGCTGGCCATCTTCGAGGAGCGCGGCGTGCTCGCCATCGAGAGCAAGGTGCTGATGATCGAGAACAGCAACAAGCCGGGCTCGCTCGGGCGCATCGCAAGGAAGCTCGGTGAAGCGAAGATCAATATCGAATACGCCTACCTCGCGACGAGTCCGGGGGCGAAGACCGGGCTGCTGATCATCCGCGTGGACGACGCGAAAAAGGCGCTGCGCGTGCTGCGCAAGAAGTAGCGCGCGTTCATCCAGGGCCACACAGGGAAATTTATGCGCAAAACCAAGATCATCTGCACACTCGGGCCGGCCTCGGAGTCGGCGGAAATGCTTCACGCCCTCGTCGAAGCGGGCTGCAACGTCTTCCGGCTCAATATGAGCCATGCCACGCACGACTGGGTGCGGCAGATCGTGCCGCGTATCCGCGCGGTCGCGACCAGCCTCGACAAGATCGTCGGCATCCTCATGGACACGCAGGGTCCGGCCATCCGCACGGGGGATCTCCCGGCCAAGCTGAATCTCAAGCCGGGCGACGAATTCGAGTTCACCGTCCGCGGCGAGCGCAGCGAGGAGTTGCATTCCGTGGACGTGAACTATGACGGGCTGATCGACGATATTTCCATCGGCGATACCGTGCTCGTGGATAACGGGGTGATTCACATGAAGGTGCTGGAGAAAAGCGGGCACCGCATCCGTTGTCGGGTGCTCACCGAGGGCACCATGGGTTCACGCCGCCACATCAATCTCCCCGGCGTGAAGGTCAATCTCCCGCCGCTCACGGAGAAGGATCTCGCCGACATCGCGGTGGGCGCCGAGATGGGCGTGGACTTTGTGGCGTTGAGCTTCTGCCGGGAGCCGAGTGACGTGGAAGCACTGCGCAAGGTGCTGCGCGAGCACGACAGCAACGCCCGGATCGTCGCGAAGATCGAAGACCAGCTCGCGGTGAAGAACATCGATGCGATCATCGACAAGACCGACATCATCATGGTCGCGCGCGGGGACCTGGGCATCGAATGTCCCGCGGAGGAGTTACCGATCATCCAGCGCAAGATCGTGAAGCACTGCCTCCAGCGGGGCCGGCCGGTGATCGTGGCCACGCACATGCTCGAGTCGATGATCGTGAATCCCGTGCCGACGCGTGCGGAGATCACCGACGTGGCCAATGCCGTGTATGAGCAAGCCGACGCGGTCATGCTGAGCGGCGAGACGACGGTGGGCAAATACCCGGTCGAATGCGTGCGCGTGCTGGACAAAGTCGCGCGCCGGATCGAACTCAGCGGCGGCGCGAACTTTGCCGCCGAGGCCATGCTCACCGAGGACCGCGAGAAGACCGTGCATTCCGCGGTGATCCTCGCAAATTCATTTCCCGACGCGAAGATCGTCATCTTCACGCGGCGCGGCCAGATGGCGAACTTCGTCTCGAATCAGCGTCCGCCCGACCGGCCGATCTACGCCTTTGCGCCGACCTACGAAGTCTGCCGCCGGCTCGCCCTGAACTGGGGCACCTACTCGCATTGTCTGCCCTTCGATACGAACCCCGCGCGCACCGTGGGCGCGGCACTCAATTACCTCTGCGAGCACCAACTCGCCCAATCCGGGGATCACATCGTCGTCGTCAGCGACATTCTCGCTGGTGAAGAGCGGGTGCACTCCATCCAGCTCCGCATTGTGCCGTAAGCAGCGCACCTCGCGGTGCGGGCTGTGGGAAGCTAGGTTGTCGCCAGCGCTGGTGGCGGTTCCGAGCGCTTGATTTCCGCGCGGAGCTTGTGGCCGCCCTTGCCGCTCCACCAGAGGACGATCGGTGCGGCGATGTAGATGGACGAGTAAGTGCCGACGACGACGCCGATGAAGATCGCGAAGGCGAAGTCGTTGAGCACGGGACCCCCGAGGAAGTAGAGCGCTGCGAGTGCGAGCAACGTCGTGCCGCCGGTGAGCAAGGTCCGGCTCAGGGTCTCGTTGATGCTGCTGTTCATGATGTCATAGACCGAACCCGTGCGGCCCTGGCGGATGCCTTCGCGGATACGGTCGAAGATGACGATGGTGTCGCTTACCGAGTAACCGGCGATGGTCAGCACGGCGCCGACGAAGAGGAGCGAGATCTCGCGGCCAGCGAGAGAGAAGATGCCGATCGTGATCACGAGATCGTGCAGCACGGCGACGATGGCCGAGATCGCAAACGAGAACTCAAACTGCACGGCCACGTAGATGATGATGCCGACCATGCCGAGCGCGAGCGCGATGAGGGAGCTGCGAATGAGTTCGTTGCCGACGACGCTGCCGACCTTCTCCGTCGCTTCGACGCGATACTTGGCCTGCGGAAATTTTTCCTGGAGATGCGCGATCACCTTGTCCCCCGTGTCGAGCGGGCTGCGGATGGTGAGGAACTCCGCTGCGGCAGACTTTTCCACCTGCACGACGCTGTCCTGAATCTTGAGTTCCTCGAGCGCGGCGCGCACCTGCGCTTCGCTGATCTTCTCGCCCTGGGCTTCCAATACGAGGCGATCGCCACCGCGGAAATCCACGCCGAAGTTGTTCGCCCCACGCATCGCAAAGGTGACCGAGAGGCCAACAATGAGGATGCAGGAAATGATCAACGCGCCGCGGCGCTGGCCGAGGAAGTCGATCTTCGTCTTTCCAATCAGGTCGGCCATCGAGATCTTCCGCAGGAGATTGAAGTGGAAGAGCCAGAGGAAGAGGTTCCGGGTGATGACCAGCGCGGTGAACATCGACGCCACGATGCCGATGGTCAGCGTCACGGCGAAACCCTTCACGGGGCCGGTCGCCATCCAGTAGAGGATCGCCGCCGTCACCAGCGTGGTGACGTGCGAGTCAAAGATCGCCGAGAAGGCCTTGTTGTAGGCGGAATCGAGCGCGGCGCGGAGCGATTTTCCGGTGGCGACTTCTTCGCGGAGGCGCTCGTAGATCAGCACGTTCGCATCGATCGCCATACCGAGGGTGAGGATGGTGCCCGCGATACCCGGCAGGGTGAGCACCGCTCCGAACATTGCCAGCGTGCCGAAGAGCAGGACTGCCTCGATCGTCAATGCGATGAGCGCCACGAATCCGGCCAGACGATAATAGAAGAGCACCGCGAGCCAGATCAGTGCGAGGCCGAGCAGGCCGGAGTAGATGCCGTTCCGAATCGAATCCGCGCCGAGTGAGGCTGACGCGGAACGCTCTTCTTCGATGGCCACTGGAGTCTGGAGGGGATTCTCGAGCGCGCTCGCGAGGTTGCGCGCCTCCGCTTCGTTCATGCTCCCTCCGCTGATCTGTGCGCGGCCGCCCCAGATGCCGCCTTGCGACTTCACGCCCGGTGCGGACTGCACCTTGCCGTCGAGCACGATCGCCATCTGCGAATTCTCCCGATACACCTGCTCGGTCAGCTTGCCGAACAGGTCCGCGCCCACCGTGTCGAATTCCAGGCTGACCTCCCAGCCCTCCGCTCCGAAACCTGCGCCGGCTTTCGTGACGTGGTTTCCAAGCAGATCGGGCTTCTTCTTGATCAGGAGCCGGCTCTCGGCCTTCTTGCCGTTGCGCTCGATGGAGTAGGGCTCGATTGAGAACCCGGGCGGCGGCACTGCGGTGCCCGCTTCAATCTGTGGGATCAATTCCGAGCTCTGCGGATGCACGAGCCGGAACTCGAGCTTCGCCACCTGCTTGAGCTGATTGCGCGTCTCCGTGAGTTTCTGCGGATCGAGACCCGGGATCTGCACCAGGATGCGATCCGTGCCACTTGGCGTGATGACGGGCTCGCTCGTCCCGAGCTGGTCCACGCGCTTGCGGATGACTTCGACGGCTTGATCCACCATCGAGGGCGTGATCTCTCGCACTTCACCCTGATCATTCGGCTCGGCGATCAGGCGAATGAGGAAAGAGGTGCCACCTTTCAGATCGAGGCCGAGTTGAATTTTCCCAGCCTTCACGAGCTTGCCGTCCGCATCGCGCACATCGAAGGGAGGTCGGACCGCCAGAAGGCAGAAGACTGTGAGAGCGATGGTCAGGACTGAACCGAGTGCGCGCTTCACACGATCGCTATCCGTGAAGAAGTACCAGGCGAAGGTGACGAGGACGGCAAAGCCGAAGGTAAAGGTCCAGGCGGCGGGGCTCATACGGAGTTCAGGTGTCGGAGTTCAGAGTTCAGGGGTGCGGAAGAGGCTTCCGTGGGACGTGCGCGCGTTGCGCGCCTTATTCCTTCTTAATCGTCGCGATGGCAGACTTATCGACCTCGATCCGGCAGCCGTCGTCCACCTTTAGCAGGAGCGTCGAGCCATCCTTCACATTCGCGATGATCCCGTGGATTCCGCCCGTGGTGACCACTTTGTCCCCGGTCTTCAGCGCGGAGACCATCTCGGTGAGCTTCTTCTGCTGCTGCTTCTGCGGGCGCAGGATGAGGAAGTAAAAGATGACGCCGATGCAGATGAAGGGGATGAGCATGCTGCCGATTCCCGGCTGGGGCGGCGGCGTGCTTTGCTGGGCGAAGATGACGAATGTGAGCAGGTGCATCGGACAAAAAATAACTCCCGCTCCGGGCTGCGGAAGCCCCCGGGCGAAAGGGAGCGGAAGGGTATGCAGGAGGTCTCGATTGTCCACGGAATTCGTCCGAGGAGCCCCGGGGGCAACCCTCTGTATGCGACTGGCGGCTTACGAGGGGAACGGGCCAGCGTGCTCCAGTCGGCGCGGAAAAAACCCTTGCGTGCCCAGAAGCGTCTCACTAGTTTCCCGCCCGCTTTAGACGCGGGTGTAGCTCAGTTGGTAGAGCACTTCCTTGCCAAGGAAGATGTCGCGAGTTCGAGTCTCGTCACCCGCTCCAAGCCTTTCAAATCAAGGGCTTGTGGAGAGCGGCTCGCAGCTTTCCGGTGCGCCGCTTGTCTCGCCGTGATGGCGAGATGCGATCAGCCGAGCACTCCACGAATGACGTTGCGCAGTCCGTCGAAGGTGAATGGCTTCTGAACGAAGCTGGCGAGGCCTTTGCCGCTGAACCGCACCAGCACCTCCTGCGCATTGAAGCCGCTCATCAGCACCACGCGCACGTCGGGCCGGATCCGCCGCAGTTCGGTGAAGGTCTGTTCGCCGTCCAGGTGGGGCATCGTGAGATCGAGCAGCACGAAGGTGAACCGTCCGGGATCGGCGCGGAAGATCTCGACCGCTTCGGCACCGTCGTGGGCCAGCACGGCCTCGAGACCCACCAACTGTAACATGCGCGACGTCGTGCTGCGCAGCGTCTCCTCATCATCAGCCACCAGCACGGTGCCTTGAGTGCGCCACTGCTGTGCCGATGCCGGCGGCTTGCGCGAAGTGTCCGTGGTTCCACTGGCCGCGGGGAAGAGCAGCTTGAAAGTCGTGCCGCGCTCCAACTCGGAGTACACCTTCAGTGCGCCCTGATGTCCGCGCACGATGCCGAGGACCGCGGCGAGACCGAGGCCGCGGCCGGTGAATTTCATCGTGAAGAAGGGATCGAAAATCCGCGCTTGGGTCTCGGCGCTCATGCCGCAGCCGCTGTCGGAGACTTCGAGGTAAACGTAGTCGCCGACTGGCAGGTCGGGGTCCATCAGCGTGCCGCGAAGATAGTCCCGATCGACCCGCGTCAGGCCGGTCGAGAGGCTGATCACGCCGCTGGTGTCGCCGATCGCCTCGGAGGCATTGATCACGAGGTTCATGATCACCTGCCGGATCTGCGTGGCATCCGCTTCGATCGCCGGGAGGTTCTTTTCGAGCCGGAAGCGCAGCACGGCTTTCTTGCTGATCGAGATCTGCAGCATTTGCGCGGTCTGCTCGACGAGTATGCCGAGATCGAGCTTCTGGACGACAAAGCGGCCGCGGCCCGAGTACGCGAGCATCTGCTTGCAGAGATCCGCGGCGCGCAGGGCAGCCTCGTTGATTTGCTCGAGGCATTCGTGGGTCGAAGAGCCGGGCGGGGCATCCAGCGCGGCGATGCTGGCGTGGCCGAGGACGCTGGTCAGCAGGTTGTTAAAGTCGTGCGCGATGCCGCCGGCGAGCACGCCGAGGCTCTCGAGCTTCTGCGTCTCCTGCACCTTGCGATCGAGTTGCGCGCGTTCGAACTGGGCCTGCCGCCGCTCGGTGATGTCGGTGATGAAGCCGTGCCACACCGTCGAGCCGTCGGGTTCGCGATGCGGGAGCGAGTTGCCGAAATGCCAGCGCTCGGTGCCATCGGGGAAGTGCACGCGATACTCCTGGCGCCATGGCGTGAGATCCCGTGCAGACTGCAGGATCGACGCGATGACGACGTCGCGATCTTCCGGGTGGAGCAAATCCAAAACCTTCGAAGCATCGTCGCGCACTTCCTCGGGTGTGACGCGATACACTTCGCGCATCGCCTCGCTCGCAAACGGAAAGCACGAGGTGCCGTCGGGACGGAGGCGGTACTGATAGATGACTCCGGGAACCTGGCTGGCGATTTTCTGCAGGCGATTGAGCGCTTCCTGCAACGCCAGTTCCGCCTGGCGAAGCTGCGTGATGTCGCGTGCGGTGGCGTAGGTGACGCCTTCGCTTCGATCGAAGATCGCGGTCCACGAGAGCAGTACGAGGCGGCCGTCCTTGCACACATAGCGATTTTCAAACTGTAGTGACGGCTGTGCCGCGACCTGCAGCTTCATCTCGTCGAGCGTCCGCTGCCGGTCGTCCTCGAGGATGAAGTCGAGGTAGGGCCTCGCGACGAGTTCTCGCTCGCTGTAGCCCGTGAGGCGCAGGAAGGCCGGATTTACGTGTTCGAAGCAGCCGAAGGGATCGGCGATGCACATCGGTTCGGTCGAGAGCCGGAAGAATTTCAGATACTGCTCGCGTTCCTGCTCGAGCCGCTTGCGTTCCGTGATGTCCGTGATGGTGCCGCGCACCACCATGCGGCCGCCGAGTTCGAAGCTCAGGAGCCGGACCTCACAGGGAAAATCACGGCCCAGCGCATTGCGGTGCGTCCATTCGAAGACCGGAGTGCCGCCCGCCAGTGCCTCGGCGATGATGGCGGCGGCTTTCTCGCTGGAGGCGCGTCCATCGGGCTGGATCGGCGGGCTCAACTCCACGGGCCCGAGCTGGCAGAGCTTCGCGGCGGAATACTGGAAGAGTCGCTCCGCGGCGGGATTCGCCTGCACGATCCGACCGGCCTCCACGTCGAGCAGCACGATGGCTTCAGGCGCGAGTTCGATGAGCCGCCGGAAGCGTTCTTCGCCTTCGCGGAGGGCGAGGGCCACCCGGCGTCGCTCAGTGATGTCGCGTTGGATGCCGAGAAATCCCGTCATCGTGCCGCGGTTGTCACGCACCGGGGAGATGAGCAGGCCATTCCAGAAGGGCTGGCCCTCCTTGCGGTAGTTGAGGATCTCGCCTTCGAAGTGGCCATCGCCCTGCAAAGCGGCCTTCAGCCGGCCCACGGTTTCGGGATCGGTCTCCGGGCCGTGCAAAAGCGAGCAGCTTCTCCCCAGGATCTCCGCCTCGGTGTACCCGGTGAGTCGGGTGAAGCCTTCGTTCGCATACGTCATGCGGCGGTCGAGACCTGCGAGGAGCACGCCGAGCGAAACGTCGCCAAGCGCCTGTTCGAAGAGCTGCTGCGTGTTCGTGGCTTTGCTCTGCGCCGTGTGCAGGGCGGAGATCAACCACCCGAGCACGGCAGTTGTGACGAGGTAGAGCCACAGTTGGAGGACGGCTTCCAACGGATGCTCGTGGGGAAATGTGCCGTGGGCGCTGGCGGTGCTGTAAGCCGCACCGAAGGAAAGTACGATGATCGCGAAGGAGGTGCCGGCGGCGCCGAAGCGCAACGCCGCCCAGGCCACCATGGGCAGCGGCAACGAGGCGAGTGCCCACGAATAACCGGAGGCGCTGCGATCCAACTGGAAGACGCACCAAGCCATCAGCGCGGTGATGACCAGCCAGCTGAGAAACTCTCCGCGGCGATGCGCCACTCGATCGTGCTCCGCGGGCCCGAGCGTGAGCACCAGCGGAGCACCGGTGATGACCCCCATCGTGTCTCCCGCCCACCAGATGAGCCAAGCGGCCGGCCAGCCTTCCGGCAGCATCGCGGCTCGCGAAAGCGTGGCCGTGCCGAGGCTCGCGGTGATGAGCATGCCGGGAATCGCGGCCGCGGCGAGAAGCAGGATGTCGCGCTTGCGATCGAAGGCCGGATGAAAGTGCATGCGCTGCAGCAGCCATGCGGCGAGCAGTGGGCCGAGCGTGTTTCCCGCTGCGATCGCGAGCGCCATGAGCCAGGGAGTGCCGGTGGTGGCATTCACGGCGATGGCTCCGAGCGTGATGCCCGGCCAGCACCGCCAGCCCCAACGCAGCAGCGCCGCGACGGCGATCCCCGTCGGCAGCCAGACGAGGGTGATGTGATGGCCCAGTGCCGGCAGCATCAGGCCCAGCCGCCCAGTGGCGAAGTATCCGAGGGCAAGCAGGACGCAGGCGACGGGAGTATGGATGGGCGGGTTCCTCATGGCGAGCCGACCGCGACCGACACTGCGACAGGCGAAGGGCGCGGATGCAATTCCAAAGGTGAGCGGGGTCGTGCTGCGCCGCAGCGATGTCGATCGCCTGGTGGCTACGGCGCGCTTGCGCGCGGCCCGCAAAACCGCTGCTCTCTCCGCCGATGAGTAGCCCGTCCTCTTCCCGGCGATCCACGTTCATACTCGTGGGGCTGGTGCTCGGAGCGGTGGCGGGAGTGGTCGCGCGCACGTGGTGGGGAGGCCCGGAACTCGATGCGGTGGTGAAGGATGTGGTCAAGCCGATCGGCACCATTTTCCTGCGGATGATCTTCATGGTGGTGGTGCCGCTGATCTTCTCGGCCATCGTCCTCGGTGTGGTGGAACTCGGCGACGTGCGGCGACTCGGGAGCGTCGGGTGGCGCTGTGTGGCGCTGACGCTGCTGCTTTCCGGAGCCAGTGTGGCGGTCGGTCTGAGCCTCGTGAATCTCGTCGAGCCCGGCCGGCGCATCGACCCGGCGATGCGCGAAAAGCTTGTCGCTCAATACACGACGCAGGCTGGAGAGAAGATCGCGCAAGCCGGGCAGAAGAAGCCTTTGTCCCAGACGCTCCTCGATTTGATTCCGGAAAATCCGCTCCAGGAGGCCGTGAACGCCTTCAGTCCGGACAAGGCGAATGGCGGGTTGATCGCGGTGATGGTCTTCAGTCTTTTCTTCGGCGTGGCGATGACGGTGGTCGGCGAGGGTCCCGTCGCTTCCTTGAAGAGCCTGCTCGAGGCGGTCTTCCGGGTCTGCCTCACGATCATCGACTTCGCCATGGTGCTGGCGCCGTTTTGCGTGGCCTGCCTGAGCTTTTCACTGACGGCCACGACCGGGCTGGAGCTGCTGCGCGCGCTCGCGGCCTATCTCGCCGTCGTACTTGGCGGGATGGCGCTGCATCAGTTTGGCGTATACTCCGCGGCCCTCGCATTCCTCGGCCGGAAGTCGCCGGCTGCCTTTTTCCGCGAAGCGAAAGAGGCCATCGTGACGGCTTTCAGCACGTCGTCGAGCAACGCCACGCTGCCGGTCGCGCTGCGTGTGGCTGAGCAGAGCCTACGGCTTCCGCCGAAGATCGCGCGTTTCGTGCTGACCGTCGGCGCGAGCGCGAACCAGAACGGCACGGCGCTCTATGAAGGCGTCACGGTGCTCTTCCTGGCGCAAGTCTTCGGCGTCGACCTCTCACTGGCCCAGCAGGCCACGGTCGCGCTGATGTGCATCCTCGCCGGGGTCGGCACGGCTGGCGTCCCCGGTGGCTCGCTGCCGCTTGTGGTCGGGGTATTGATGACGATCGATGTTCCGCCAGCTGCAATCGCGATCATCCTCGGCATTGATCGCTTCCTCGATATGTGTCGCACGGCCTTGAACGTGACGGGCGATCTGGTCATCGCGACCGTCCTTTCCCGGAACGAGGCGGCGCCATGAACTCGGCGGTCTGCACGCTCTTCGAAGGGCACTACCACTACGGCGTCGCGGCCCTCGCCAATTCGCTCCATGCGCACGGTTTCCGCGGCACGATCTGGGCCGGATATCGCGGTCCGCTTCCGCCGTGGGCGGGCACGTCGGCAGAGTTCAAGGTCGGCGACGGTCCCACGATCCGCTTCATCCCCCTCGCGACGGAGACGCATTTCGCGAACTACAAGCCGACCTTCATGCAGCAGGTGATGGAAGTGCATGCGCCCGAGGCCGGGGCCTTGTGTTACTTCGATCCCGATATCGTCGTGGCCGGCCGCTGGAGCTTTTACGAGGAATGGGTCGAGGCCGGGGTGGCGCTGTGTGAAGACGTGAACTCTCCGGTGAACGAAACGCATCCCCTGCGCGTGGCGTGGCGAAAATTCGGCACCCGCACCGGACTGACGCTGACCCCGCGGACCGCCTCATACGTGAATAGTGGCTTCGCCGGCGTCTCCCGTGCGAACATGCGCTTCCTCCGGACCTGGCACGAGGTGCTCGAACGGATGAAGGTGGAAATTGGCACAGCCGATTACTTCCAGTTCCACAGCCACGATCGGACGTATCTCTTCTACCGGGGTGATCAGGACGCGCTGAACATGGCGATCGAGGCGTCCGATGCGCCGCTGAGTATCGTCGGTAAGGAGGGCATGGCTTTCAGTGGAGGCGGCTACATCATGTACCACTCGCTCGGCCACCCGAAACCGTGGCGGAAGCAGTTCATCTGGGAGGCGATCCGGGGCTGGCCACCGACCGCCACGGACAAGGTCTTCCTCGCCCGCAGCGAAGGGCCGATCGCGGCCTTTTCTCCCGGTGAACTCGCGAGGAAGCGATGCTCCGTGTGGCTTGGCGGTGCGATCTGCCGCTTCGTGCGGAAGGGGGGATGGTGAGGAGCGGCGAGGCGCCGCCGGACCGCCCTTCTTGCGGAAGCGACGGCGGGAGTAGGGGATAGCGGCTGAGGGCTTTTTTATAGACTCCAGAAGACACGCTGGTATAAATCGCCCATGCAATCCGCACCAAATTTCGGGCAGCGCGTCCCCGGGTTTCATCCGGGCCGGGCGTCGATTGCGGCACTCTTTTTTTTCGTCCTTTCGTGGGGATCTCTGGTGGCGGCGACCGACCCTTTCCCGGTGCGGATGTTCAACACGAACGGTTCAGCAGATGAGAGCAAATGGACCGTGGTCACGGGCACGGCCTCCGGGCTGAATCCCCGGAATATCGTCCTCACGAACGGCCGGGTCCGGGTGGCCTATCCGCCTTCCCAGACGACGGAGAAAGCGGGTCACTTGCTCTACGTCTTTGCGCAAGGGAAGTGGCAACTCGCCGGAGACCCCGCATTTGGGGACTGGACCTACGCGGGCAGCAGCTTCACCGATCCAGTGACCCGTTTCACCATCCTCGAGAACACGGCGAAGGTCGCCCGCATCGAATTCAGCTTTGATTTTCACCGCCACGAGTACCAGAACAACGCGTCGTTCCCGGTCCGGAAGACGATCGTCCTGCACAGCGGAGCCTGGGGCTATCGGGCGGTGATCAATTTGCCGAGCGATCTGCCGGGTGAACGCGAGGTTGGATTCGGCGGCACCTCGACTCATCTCTTCAGTTACACCGGAAAGAAGGGCATCCTGTGGAACCCCTACCAGCCCCCCTCTGAGACCGAGACCGATGGGACGGACTACGAATGGATCCGCGATGAAGGGCAGCAGGCCAACGACTGGTGGGCGGCGAGTCTTGCTTTCGATCGCAGTTACTACCGGATGGTCTCGCTGCGCTGGGTGAATAAGGCCGGCTTGCGCACGGGACAGTTCAGCGGCGGGCACACCGGCCACCTCATTCACTGGGCTTTTCAGGGATTTTCGAGCTACGAGGCATTTGTCGCCGCCGTGCCGTATGACGGCTCGATGGCTGCGCGGGTGACGGTGAGCAACAAGGTGGCGACGGTCCACGTGCCGAAGCCCGGCTACTACACTCTCTACACCCGGCAGATCAGCGGCCGCCGACACACTTACGTTCCGGTGAAGGTCAACCTTAAGCTCAAGGCAGGGTACAACAACGTGAGTCTCGGCGACGTCTCAGTGTACGCTCCCATCATCGTGCCGGTGTCGGATGGCGCGACTTTTCCGGAAGACGTCTCGAAGGAGTATCGCTACGGCCGGCGTGACTGAGGAAAGGGTCGCGTGGCGCGATCCTGCGCCGCATGGGGGCGTCGGCTAAGAACGTGCCGGGCGAAGGGTGATGTAGCTGCGCCGCGCGGCTTGCGCGGCGTTTCCACAACCCACACCATTCGCTCCATGTCCCTCCACTCGCTCCGTTCCACCCGTCGTTCCTTCCTCAAAGGTCTCACCGCCACCACCGCCGGCGGCATCATTCTGCCGAACATCCTGATCGCGCAGGACGGCACGCCCGCCAGTCGCAAGCTCGGCATCGCGGCGATCGGCTGTGGAGGAAAAGGCGCATCGGATCTCGAGGGCGCCTCGCGGGAGAATGAAGTGGTCGCGCTCTGCGATGTAAACACGGACACACTCGCGGCTGCCGCGAAGAAATTCCCGAACGCGAAGACCTTCACCGACTTTCGCAAGATGCTCGACGAAGTGAAGTCGATCGAAGCCGTGACCGTCTCGACACCGGACCACGCGCACTACCCGGCGGCAATGCACGCCATCGCGCTCGGCAAGCACGTCTGCATCCAGAAGCCGCTCGTGAACACGCTCTGGGAAGGACGCCAGCTTCATCTCGCCGCGAAGAAGAAGGGCGTGATCACGCAGATGGGGAATCAAGGGCACACCTACGATGACAACCGCGTGGTCAAGGAGTGGATCGCCGCCGGGGTGATCGGGAAGGTGAAGGAGATCCACGTCTGGACGAACCGGCCGATCTGGCCGCAGGGCAAGGATGTCCAGCCGCGGGCGATCGATGTGCCGGCCAATCTCGATTGGGAGCACTGGCTCGCGCAGGCGCCCGATTCACCTTTCTACGAAGTCGCGCCCGACGCGGTCGCGGGCAAGCGCGGTAAGACGCTCGCACCCTTCAACTGGCGCGGTTGGATCGAGTATGGCGCCGGTGCTTTCGGCGACATGGGCTGCCACCTCATCGACGCCGCGTCATGGGCGCTTGATCTCGGCGTGCCGCGTTTCGTCACCGCCACCAAGGTGGACGACATCACTGACATCGCGTGGCCGACGGGTGCGATCGTGAAGATGGAATTCCCGAAGGTCGCAGGTCACGGCGACGTCGTCATGCACTGGTATGAGGGCAAGAAGCCGGACGGTGCGCAGTATCTGCCCGAGCTTCCGGCGGTGATCGATCAGGCCGAGGCGTTCAAGAGCCCGGAGCCGAAGCGCGACGGCAAGATGCCCGTCGGCGGTTGGTTCATCGTCGGCACCGAGGGCGTGATCTTTAATCCCGGCGATCAGGCCAAGAACCCGCAGCTCTGGCCGCTGAAGCTGCGCGAAGCCGGGGCTGCCGTGCCGCAGACCCTCGAGCGCAGCCCGAAGGCGAAGGAGCCGCAGGAGGAGTGGACGCTCGCCATCAAGAACGGGAAGCCGTTCCCGTTCATGTCGCAGTTCGATTACTCGGTGCCGCTCACGGAACTCACGCTCGTCGGCGGCGTCGCCATGCGCGTCGCTGGCCAGCGGCTCGAATGGGATTCGCAGAAGCTTGAATTCACCGGTTCGGCCGCGGCGAACAAGTGCATCAAGCGCAGCGCTTATCGGAAGGGCTGGGAGTATTCAGCCGACAAGATCTGAGCGTCCGGTCGGGGACGCCGTCGCTCCATAATCTGAAACTTGGCTCCGATGAAAGGGTCGCGGAAGGCTGCCGCACTGCTTGCCTCAATGCTGCTGTTTGCCGGCGAGCTCCGTGCAGCGGAAGACCCGTGGACGAAGATCGCGCCCTTCTTTCAGCCGCCGGCTGAATTTGCCGGGCAACTCGCCAGCTATCGCTCGCCGCTGCTCTTCCAGGATGGCAGCGCCGTGAAGGCGGCCAGCGAATGGCCGCGCCGCCGGGCGGAGATCGTCGCGACATGGCATCGCCTCCTCGGCCCGTGGCCCGCACTGATCGAACGGCCAAAACTCGATCGGCTCGAGTCCACCCAGCGCGAGCATTTCACCCAGCACCGCATCCGCGTGGAAGTCGCGCCGTCGCAGACCCTCGAGGGCTACCTGCTCGTGCCGGAGGGCAGCGGGCCCTTCCCGGCGGTGGTCGTGCCTTTCTACGATCCGGAGACGAGCATCGGGATGAAAGGTGAGCTGCGTGACTTTGCCCTGCGACTCACGCGGCGCGGATTCGTGACGCTGTCGATCGGTTCGCCGGGGGGCGATGCGCGCAAGCCAGACATCGGCGCGGCGCGCTGCCAGCCGCTCTCCTTCCTCGGCTACATCGCGGCGAACTGCCACACCGCGCTCGCCACACAGCCGGAAGTGGACGCGCGCCGCATCGGCATCGTCGGGCACTCCTACGGTGGAAAGTGGGCGATGTTCGGCTCGTGTCTCTACGAGAAGTTCGCGTGCGCCGTGTGGTCTGATCCCGGCATCGTCTTCGACGAAGCGCGGCCGAGCGTGAACTACTGGGAGCCGTGGTATCTCGGGCTCGATCCGGCGCGCACGCGCAAGCCCGGCCTTATCACGGCGGAAAGTCCACGCACCGGCTCCTACGCCACGCTCCGCGAAGACGGGCGCGACCTGCACGAACTGCACGCCCTCATGGCACCGCGCCCGTTTCTGGTCTCCGGCGGCTCCGAAGATTTTCCCGCCCGCTGGACGGCGCTGAATCACGCGCTCGCCGTGAA
This sequence comes from Chthoniobacteraceae bacterium, assembly GCA_031425095.1. Classification (GTDB taxonomy): domain Bacteria; phylum Verrucomicrobiota; class Verrucomicrobiia; order Chthoniobacterales; family Chthoniobacteraceae; genus JANNXQ01. The sequence goes on along the minus strand of JANPIS010000346.1, from coordinate 167 downwards.
CAGGTTGCTCGGTTTCACCGACCGCGTCGCGATGACGAATCGCCCCGCCCATTCCCCGACGCCTGAATCCAACGAACAGATCTACCTTTTCTTCCAGCACTGGCTCGGACGTGCGCGCCAGTGACTGCGTGCGCCGCGGTCGGTCCTTGCCGTGAGGGAGCACCATG
>JANPIS010000345.1:0-13848 GCA_031425095.1 Chthoniobacteraceae bacterium | reverse complement strand
CCCGCGCTTCCTCGACAAGCAGTACACCGCGTTCGGCAAGCTCGTCAAAGGTGACGACGTCTTGGAAAAGATCGCCACCACCGAGACGCTGCCGGGAGACCGGCCGGTGAAACGGGTCACGCTCGAGAGCGTGAAGATCGTCCCTGCTGACTCGGTGAAGTAAATCGGTCCGCGCATCCTTCCTGCTCGAGTCGGCGAATCCTCCTCTGCGATCCGCTCCTCCTCACGACCCATGGCATCGCTTGCCCGCAAAGTGAAACTCGGCCTCGTGCAGATGCGCTGCACTGCGGACCCTCGCGAGAATCTCGCGAAGGCCATCGCACGGGCCGGCGAGGCGGCGGATCGTGGCGCGCAGATCATCTGCCTCCAGGAGCTCTTCACCTCGCTCTACTTCTGCCAGGTCGAAGATCACAAGTACTTCGCGCTCGCCGAGGAAATCCCCGGACCGAGCACCGAGGCGATCGCGAAGTTTGCGAAAGAGCGTGGCGTAGTCGTGATCGCGTCGCTCTTTGAAAAGCGCGGCGCGGGCCTTTACCACAACACCGCCGCGATCCTCGACGCCGACGGCACCTACCTCGGGAAGTATCGCAAAATGCACATCCCGGACGACCCGCTCTTCCTCGAGAAATTCTACTTCACCCCCGGCGACCTCGGCTACCGCGCGTGGCAGACGAAGTACGCCAAGATCGGCGTCTGCGTGTGCTGGGATCAGTGGTATCCCGAGGCCGCGCGCCTCACCGCGCTCGCCGGTGCGGAGATCCTTTTCTACCCCACGGCGATCGGCTGGCATCCGGGGGAAAAGTCGGAGTATGGGAAGCGCCAGCACGATTCCTGGGAAACCATCCAGCGCTCGCATGCGATCGCCAATGGCTGCTACGTCGCGGTGCCAAATCGCACGGGCCATGAAGCACCCGACGGTGGCGCTGGGATCGAATTCTGGGGCCAGAGTTTCGTCGCAGACCCCTCGGGGCAGATCATCGGCAAAGCGTCCTCCAGCGAGGAGGAAACCCTCGTCGTGGACGTGGATCTCGACACGCTCGATCAGCAACGCACGCACTGGCCTTTCTTCCGCGACCGGCGTATTGATTCCTACGGTGACATGCAGCGCCGCTTCATCGACTAACCCCCATGGCCGCCCCCGCCGAACATCACCCGAAACATGGCACCGCGCAGACGCCGACGGCCCTCGGCTATCGCATGCCCGCCGAGTGGGAGCCGCACGCTGCGACCTGGCTCTCCTGGCCGCGGCCGGACGGCATCAGCTTTCCCGACTCGTATCAGCGCGTGCAGCCGGCGCTCGCGAAAATGGTCGATGCACTCCACGACTCGGAGCCGGTCCATATCAATGTCTGCGACGTCGCGCATGAGGCTTCGGTGCGCAACGCGTTCCTGAAGCACAATACCCGGCACAGCCACGTCACCTTCCACCGGATCCCGATCAATGAACCGTGGTGCCGCGATCACGGCCCGATCTTCGTCACGCGCGACGCCGCTCCGCGGCTCGCGGTGATCGACTGGGACTACAATGCGTGGGGCTGGAAGTATCCGCCTTTCGACGACGACGACGACGTGCCGACCCGGGTCGCTGATACCCTCGGCGTACCGATTCACACACCGGGCATGGTCCTCGAAGGCGGATCCATCGACGTGAACGGCACCGGCACACTGCTGACCACGAAATCCTGCCTGCTCAATCCCAACCGCAACCCCGACCTCTCCCAAGCCGTGATCGAACAGCGGTTGATGGACTACCTCGGCGTAAAAAAAATCCTCTGGCTCGGCGATGGCATCGAGGGTGACGACACCGATGGGCACATCGACGACCTCACGCGTTTCGTGGACGACAGCACGGTCGTCACGGTGGTGGAGGAAGATGAGGACGACGCCAACTACGCGCCGCTCAAGGACAATCGCGCGCTCCTCGACAAGATGACCACCGCAGACGGCACGGAACTCATGGTGCTCGAGATGCCGATGCCACGGAAGATCGCGCGCGACGGCCAGCGCCTGCCCGCGAGCTACGCGAATTTCTATATCGCCAACAAAGTGGTGCTCTTGCCGACCTTCTGCGACGCGCACGACAAATGGGCGGTGGCCGTGCTCACGAAAGCCTTCCCGGGTCGCACGGTCGTGCCGATCGACTGCCGCGAACTCATCTGGGGCCTCGGCGCCTTCCACTGCCTCACCCAGCAGCAGCCGGCGGTCTAGCGCCAGCGACCGCATTCAGGGGCGGAGGAAGCGCACGGTCACGTCGGGGAAATCGGTGAAGACCCCATCCACCTTTGCCTCATTGAAGAGCACGCGATGCAGTTCCTCGACAGAGGAGACGGAGGCCGGCAACTCATCGATGCGGACGGTGTACGGATGCACAAGCAACCCTGCACCGTGCGCCAGCTTCACGAGGTCGGTGATCTGGCGCTGAGCCGGAGTCTTGCCTGAGAGGATGCTGCCGATGGACGGGCCGATGCCGTCGGCGATCTTTGCGAGCTCCGCGAGTCCTGCCGGACTGCGGAGGAATTCGAAATCGGTGCCGTCCTCGCCCTTCTTCCCGCCGAGGAGCTGAAGCAGTCGGCCCTGCCAGCCGAGTTCCGAGCGCAGGCGCTTCACTTCCGCGAATTCGAAGCACTGCAGGAAACACGAGTCCTCCTTTGTCCGGTAGCCATAGCGCTGCAGGATGGGCACGACGATGCGGCTGATGTCGTGGCCCTCTTTGCGATGCCACGCGGGCTGCTTGATCTCCGGATAGATGCCGACCTTGCGCCCCGTGGATTGGTTCAAACCCGCGATGAACTGCAACTCCTCCTCAAGCGTGGGAATCGTGAAGGACGATTGCCCGGTCGGGAATCGCTTCGGAAAAACGGCGTCGCCCGTCTTCGCGCTGAAGCGTTCGGTGGCACGGAGCTGCTTGATTTCGGAGACCGTGAAATCCAGCGCATAGTATCGGCCATCGGCGCGCTTGCGATCCGGGAAGCGCACGACCACGTCGGTCACGGTGTCGATCTGGATATCGTGGAGCACGACGGGCACATCGTCCTTGGTGAGGACCAGATCCTGTTCGAGAAAGTCCGCGCCCATCCCGTAGGCGAGCGCCTTGGCCGGCAGGGTGTGCTCCGGCAAGTAACCGCTCGCTCCACGATGCGCGATAACGATGGGCGGCGCGGCGACGCAGAAGGCCGCAAGTGCGAGCGTGGAGAGAAGGCCGAGGATAGTTTTCATGAGTCGGATTGGCGGCGCTCCGCACTCTCGGCCCGATGCCCGAGGGTCATGGCGCTGAAGACGATCGTGAGGATGCAGCACGCGACCATCGTGATGAAGACACCATTCCAGCCCCAGTGATCGGCGATCCAGCCCACACCCGTTCCCGCGACGGCTGAGCCAAAGACGTAACCGAAAAATCCCGTGAACCCTGCCGCAGTGCCGGCCGCCTTCTTCGGCACGAGGTCGAGCGCGTGCAGCCCGATCATCATGATCGGCCCATAGATCAGGAAGCCGATCGCGATGAGCGCCGCGTAATCGATCCACAGCGGCCCCTTCAAGTTTCCCCAATAGACGAGCACCGCCACGAGCGTCAGCCCCATGAAGAGCATCGTCGCCGGCGCGCGTTTGCCTTTGAAGACTTTGTCCGACATCCAGCCGCACGCGATCGTGCCCGGGATCGCCGAGTATTCGTAGAGCGACCACGCGATGCTGGATTGCTGGAATGAGAACCCTTTCGCCGTTTCGAGATAAGTCGGGATCCAGTTCACCACGCCGTAGCGCACGAAATAGACGAACGCGTTGGCCACCGCGATGGCCCAGAGGAACTTGTTGTTCAGCACGTGCCCAAGGAGGATTTCGCGGAAGGTGAAGGTGCGCTCGTGGTCCGGGGAGTAGTCGGGCGGGAAGTCGTTGCGATGCTCCTCGATCGGCGGCAGGCCGCACGACTGCGGCGTATCGCGCAGCAGCCACCACGCGACGAGGGCGATGACGCCGGCGACGAGAGCGTTGAAGTAAAACTTCGCGCCCCAATCGTGAAAGAGCGTCACGCCGAGCAGCGCGAGATTCGCCACCAGCGCGCCGCCGAGATTGTGCGCGCAATTCCAGAACGCAACGATGCGACCGCGCTCATTTGTGCTAAACCAATGGACCATCGTCTTCCCGCACGGCGGCCAGCCCATGCCCTGCACCCAGCCATTGAGCGTCTGCAGGGCGATGACCGCGAAGAGGGAAGTGTAGAGCGCCTTCACCGAACCGCTCACGGCCATGATCACGCAAGAGAGCAGCAAACCGAGTGGGAGAAACCAACGCGGGTTGCTGCGATCGGAGACCGTCCCCATCAGAAACTTCGACGCGCCGTACGCGATCGAGAGTCCCGTGAGCGCAGTCCCGAGCTGCGCCTTGGTGAATTCCGGGTGTTCCCGGAGGATGTCCGGGATGGCGAGCGCGAGATTGTTCCGGACGAGATAGTAGCCGGTGTAGCCGATGAAGATGCCGGCGAACACTTGCCGGCGCAGCCGCTTGTAGTCGGCATCGACGCGCGCGGCAGGCAGCGGATCGGCAGCGGGTGCGGGTTTGAGAAAGCCGATCATCTGGGGGCGACGGCGGAAGATTTCAGATCCGCCGCGGGAACGTCAACGACCCACCGGTTCGCGCGTCCAGCGATACGCGGCCTGCGAGTTTTTCCAAAAGACCTGATCGACGATCGCCGCGCCTTTGGGTGTGAAGTATTCCAGCGCGAGCGCTTCGACAGCGGGCAGCGTCGCGCCGCGTTCGCACACCGGCCAGTTGCTCCCGTAGAGCAGTCGCTCCGCGCCAAAGCGCTCCCAGAGCGCATCGAGGATTGGGCGATAGACTCCGAGGTCGGTGGGAGCGCGGCCATACTCGGCCTTCGATTGCTCGACGACCGCGGAGACTTTGCAGAAGACATTCCGCTGCGCGCCAAGCAGGCGAATCCCGTCGCGCCACGCCTCCGAAAGTCCCGCCGCAGGATTGCCCGGCTGGCCGAGATGATTCAGCACGATGCGCAGATCCGGGAAACGCGCGGCGATCCGAGCGATGACGGGATGCAGCGCGGCATTTCCATTCACATCGAGACTCAACTCCGCATCGGCGAGCGTGCGCAGTCCGGCGAGGAAGGCGGCATCGTCCTCCTGCTTCGGCAGCGCGGTGCGGATGCCGCGGAAGAGCGGATTCGCGGCAAACCTCTTCACATGCTGCGCAAAATCCACCTCGCCCGGCGCGAGACGCCCGACCACGCCAACGATGAGCGGCTCGTGCGCCGCGAGATCGAGCACCCACTGATTGTCTTCGAGCCACGCGCTCGCCTCGACTTTGATCACGCCGCGCGTCACCTCGGATTTCCCCACCGCCGCGACATAGTCCGCGGGCAAAGTGCGCCGATGAATCGGACTTCCGGCGGGCGGCCACGGCACGCCCTCGGGCCGCGTCGGATCGTAGAAGTGAACGTGCGTGTCGAGGATGCGCAGTCGCTCCGGCGCGCTCTTCGCCGCGAGCGGCACAGCCGCAGCCGCAGTCTGGAGGATGAAGCGGCGGCGATTCATTTTTGGTAGTCTGCGCCGGTCAGGCTCTGGAGCACGGAGCGCTGCCAGTCGCGGAGACGCGTCTGAAGTTTTTCGGCGAGGCCGGACTGTTCCGCGAGCACGTTCGTCTTTTCCGCGGGATCGGCTTCGAGATCGAACAGCTCCACCTTCGCCGCACCTTGCTTCGACTCGTGGATGACGAGCTTGTGGCGGCCTTCGATGATCGCGCGTGGACCGAGGTAGTCGGCATCGCTCAGCGGGGGGTGGCGGTAGTTAATGAAGTCGCGCGTGGCTTTTCCCCCGGCGAGCTTTGCCAATGGCGTGGTGCCCATCTGCAATTCGGGAGCGATCCACGGCTCGGGTTTCAGCTTCCCGAGGCGCCCCGATTCGTAGTCCCAGAAAAAGATCGGGCCGGGGCGCGCGGTCATTTTTCCGTCGAGCAGTGGCGTGAGGTCGATGCCGTCGAGCGGACGCGCGGGCAGCGGCTGCCCGGTGAGCGCGCAGAGCGTGGGCAGCAGGTCGCTGGTGCTGGCGAGGACTTCGGTGCGGCGTGCCTGCGGAATGCGCGCGGGCCACTCGATGAGACCGGGCACGAGCGTGCCGCCCTCATAGACCTGGCCTTTCGTGCCGCGATGCGGCGAGGCGAGCGTGGCGTCGGGCGAAGTGCCGTTGTCGCCGCAGTAAAAAAGCAGCGTGTCTTTTCTCAGGCCTTGCGCCGCGAGATGCGCCCGCAGCGTGCCGATGGCGCGGTCCATCGCGGTGATCTCAGCGTAACGTTCGCGCAGCACTTCGCCCTGCGACCGCTGACTCTGTGCGCCGGTTTCGTTGGAAGTGAGCTTCACTTTTTTCGCCGCGTACTTCACGGGCAGATCGTCGTAGAGCGCGAGATCGGCAGGCAGGCCGCTGTAGGGTTCGTGCGGCGAACCAAACCAGATCACGGTGAAAAAGGGCTTCGCACCCTGGCGCGCGCGCTCGATGAATTCGATGGCCTCGCGCACGAGAATCTCCGAGCTTTCGCCGCGGAAAACTTCGGGCGGCCCGCCATTGCGCGAGAGCGATGGATTCAACTCGAAGAAATTGTCATGCGACAGCCACTCGTGAAAACCCATCGCGCCGGGACTCACGGGCGATTCCTTTTTCACCGCGCCGACATGCCACTTGCCGAAGTGTCCGCAGCGATAGCCAGCCCGCGCGAGAACCTGCGCGATGGTGATTTCCTCCGGGCGAAACGACCAGCCGGGCGCGAAGGTGCCCATGCGATTCGGATGCCGCCCGGTGAGAAAACTCGCACGCGTCGGCGAGCAGCTCGGATGCGCCGCGTGAAAGCGATCGAGCCGCAGCCCGGTCGCGGCGATCTCATCGAGCACCGGCGTCTTCACATGCGGGTGACCGTGGTAGCCGACCTCCTCCCACCCGTGATCGTCGCCCATCATGAGCACGACGTTGGGCGGCGCGGCGAGGGACGAAACGCGGAGGAAGAAAGACGCGACGAGAAGGAAGAGAGTCGGTTTCATGGGCGCGGGGCGGTGGGCATGTGGCGTTGCCAGTTCACAGGCACGTCGTTGGCCTGTTTCGCGCCGGGAGTGCTGCGGCCTTCGGTCACCAGTTTGTCCATCAGGGCGAGCATCTCTTTCACGAGATCCGGCTTTTTGTCGGCAAGGTTGCGCTGCTCGCCGAGATCGGTCGCGAGGTCGTACAGCTGCACCGGCGGTGTCGGCTTCGGCGCTTGCGGATCGGGCGCGGCGATCAGCTTCCACGCGCTTTTGCGCAACGTTGCGATGCCGCTCGACGAGTGGCTGATGGCGTGCTCGCGCACTGGCTGCGTGCCGCCTTTCAGCAAAGGCAGGAGGCTCACGCTGTCTTCGCCGACGTGGTCCGGCCGCGCAAAGCCCCACACTTCCGCAAGCGTCGCCATCACGTCGGCCTGATGCACGAGCTGATCGCTCACGCTGCCCGCCTTCACGACGCCGGGCCAGCGCACGAGGAAAGGCACGCGATGCCCGCCTTCCCACGCACTCGTTTTGTAACCACGCAACGGGCCGCTCGGGAAGTGGCCCTGCGCTTCGAGTTGCGGGGCGCCGGCGTAGCTTGCGAAACCATTGTCGCTCGAGAAAAGGACGAGGGTGTCTTGCGCGACGCCGTTCTCCTCGAGCGCACGTAACACGCGGCCCACCGCGGCGTCTGTCTCCATGATGAGATCGGCCACGGGCTGACCGAGCCCGCTCTTGCCTTGCCACTCGGCATTCACCGCGAGTGGCGTGTGCGGCGTGGTCAGTGGCAGATAGAGCAGGAAAGGCTGCTTCGCCTGCGCCTGCCGCGCGATGAAGTCCACGGCTCGATCGCGCAAGGCCGGCAAGATCGCTTCGAGCTTCCAATCCTTCAGCGCCGGACCACGCAGGCTCAGAAGATTCTTTCTCGTGAAAAGCTCGTCGGGCGGAAATTCGGTGGGGATGCCCTGCACGCGATCGTTTTCGATGAAAGCGTAGGGCGGCCAGTTGGGCACGTCGGTGCCGAAGTATTCATCGAAGCCGCGCGTGGTCGGACCGTCGGCGATGGGCTGCGAAAAGGTCTCGGCCCAGGCCGCGCGATGCTCCGCCGTCGCCGGAGATTTCGCCGCGCCGCGCGCATTCTCGAAGTACTTCCGCTTCTCCGGCGCGATCGCCCAGTTCTCCCCGAGGTGCCACTTGCCGATGCACGCCGTGCGATAGCCGTGCTGCTTCGCCAGCCCCGCAATGGTCAGCCGATCTGGCGCGATCAGCGGTCCCTGCCAGAGCGTCACGATCCCCGCCTGCAAGCGCGTGCGCCAGTGGTAGCGCCCCGTGAGCAGCGCGTAGCGGGACGGCGAACACACCCCGCTGCTCGAATGCCCATCCGTGAAGCGCATCCCTTCGCGCGCCAGTCGGTCGAGATGGGGCGTGGGGATTTTGCCGCGCTCGGGGTTGTAGCACTGCACGTCGCCGTAGCCGAGGTCGTCGGCGAGGATCACGACGACATTCGGCTTCGTCGTCGCTGCCAGGGCCGCGGTGCAGAAGATCGCGAACAGGAGGGTGGGAATGAGGAGACGATTCATGGAGGAAGACGCAGACGCGGGAAAGGTGACCGCGCAGCACCCTGATGAATGAGCCGTCCGGCTCCGATCCCTTTGCGTCTTTGCGCGCTTCTTTACCGACCGCTCGCCGTTGCCTGCTTGGTCAGGAACTCCCCTCCGTATTTCACCGCGCCGAGTTGGAGCGGATCTTCGACGGCGAGGCCCGAGAGCAAGGGCGCCGCCTCGCCGGTGAGGTCCGCGCCACCGCGTATATCGAGCGAGAAGTGGCCGGCATTCAGCGCGGGCGTGAAGTAGGTGCGCAGATTGTGGCCCCACTTTTCGTTCAGGCTGTAGGTCGGCGCGAACTGCGTGACGCGCGCGGTGTTCGGCGAGTCGCGCAGCGTCGTCGTCGGGAAGGTCGCGAGCCAGTTGCCGCCGGAATCCGCGACCACCGTCTGCAAGCCGATGTGTTCGCCCTTCGCATTGTAGATGTCGATCACGAGCGTCGCGCCGGGATCGGCTTCGCCGCTGTAAATCGGCGCGAGAGGGAGCAGCGCCGGGCGCTCCATGTCGAGGCCGCGCGGCGGGCGCTGGAAGGGGAGCAGCTCCGGTTCGGCATTCGGCCCGTCGTCGGAAAAATTGTTGAAGGTGTCGTATTGGAAATCGAAGCCCTTGCTCGGCGGGACAAAGGGCGGCGGCGGTGGCGGCGTGGGGCCCGGCGGGGCGTCCACGATCGTCGCGGTGCCGGTCGCGGCGGGATTCGTGGTCGTGCCCGCGGTCACGGTCGCGGTGAGGGTGAAAGTCTCATTCGGTTCGACCAGCACGTCGTTGGCGATGGTCGTGCGGACCAGGATGCTGGTGCGTCCGGAGGCGATCGTTGCCGAAGAGGCATTGGTCCATGTCGCGCCGCCATCGGTCGAGACTTGTAGGATGGGGCCGTAGTCGGTGCCGGTCGCCGTGCCATCGGCGAGCGCGAGAGCGAAGGTCACCGGCGTGGTCGAGACATTCGAGAGGCTCACGGTGAAGACCGCGAAGCGACCGGGGCCTTCGGTCACGGTCGTGTTGCTCACGCTCACCGTCGGCGTGTCGTCGTCGAGGATCGTGCCGACGCCAGTGTTGTCGGCGATCGTCGCGTTCGTCGCGGCGCTCAGGATCAGATCGAAGCTTTCGCTGCTCTCGAAGATCGTGTCGTCGAGGATCGAGACGGTGATCGTCTTGCTCACCTCGCCCGCGGCGAAATTCACCGTGCCAGCAGTCGCGGTGAAGTCGGCGCCGGCGAGCGCGGTGACATTGCCCGTGGTGAAGTTCGCGCTGATTGGGAGTCCGCTCGCGCGGCTCAGCGTCACCGTGAAGGTCGCGGTGCCGGCGGCTTCGTTCACGGTCACGTCGTCGATCGACATGGTCGGCGGACCGTCGTCATCGACGATGGTCGCGGTGCCGTTCGCGTTCGGATTCGTCGTCGCGCCACTGCTGACGGTCGCGGTGAGCGTGAAGGTCTCGGCGGATTCGTCGAGGGTGTCGTCGGTGATCGGAGTGCGCGCGAGGAAGCTCGTGCTGCCAGCGGCGAAGGTCGCGCTCGCGGATGCCGTCCAGGTCGCGCCGCCGTCGGTGGAGACTTCGAGACCAGGGCCGAAATCGGCGGCGGTCGCGGTGAGATTGCTCAGCGCGAGATTCACACCGACCGGCGTGGTCGAAGGATTCGAGAGGCTGAGCAGGAAGAGCGCATAGGGGTCCGCGCCTTCGAGCACGGAGACGTTGCCGACGGCGAGCGTCGGCGTGTCATCGTCCACGCCGCCTGGGCCGGTGCCGTCGTCGCGGATCGTGGCCGCGCCCGTCGCGTCCGCGATGATCGCGTTCACCGCACCGGAGAGCTGCATCGTGAAGGCCTCGGTATTCTCGTAGATCGCGTCGTTCACGATCGGCACCGAGATCGTCCGCGTGAGGGTGCCGGGGGCGAAGTTGAGCGTGCCGGTCGTCGCGGTGTAGTCGGCGCCGGCGAGGGCGGTGCCGTCGGCGGTCGCGAAGTTCACGCTCACGGTCTGGCCGCTCGGCGCGCTGAGCGTGACGGTGAAGACGAGCGTCCCGGCGGCTTCGTTCACCGTCACATCATTGATCGTGAGGCTCGGCGTCGCGTCGTCGTCGGTGATCGTCGCGGTGCCGACGGCGCTCACGTTCGTCGTCGTGCCGGAAGTGCGAATTGCGGTGAGCGTGAAGGATTCGGCGGCTTCGTCGAGCAGGTCGTTCGTGATGGGCGTGCGGACCAGGACGCTCGTGCTGCCGGCGGGGATCGTGCCGGCTGAAGCCATGGACCACGTCGCGCCGCCATCGGTCGAGACTTCGAGCGCAGGACCGTAGTCGGCCCCGGTCGCAGTGCCGTTCGCCAGCGCAAGATTGAAACTCACGGGTGTTGCCGAGGCGTTGCTCAGGCTCACGGTGAAGACGGCGTGCGCGTCCGTGCCCTCGGTCACGGCCGGGCTGCTCACGCTCAGCGTCGGCGTGTCGTCGTCGATGCCGCCAGTGCCCGTGCCGTTGTCGCGGATCGTGCCGACGCCGGTGCCCGTCGCGATGGTCGCATTGGTCGGCGCACTCAGCGTCACGTTGAAGCTCTCGCTGTTCTCGAAGATCGCGTCGTTCAGGATCGGCACGACGATCGTCTGGCTCACCACACCGATGGCAAAGTTCAATGTGCCGCTCGCAGAGGTGTAGTCGGCGCCAGCGGTCGCGGTGCCGTTGCTGGTCGCGTAGTTCATGCTCACGGCCTGGCCGCTCGGCGCGCTCAGCGTCACGGTGAAAGTCGCGGTGCCGGCGGCTTCGTTCACGGTCACGCTGTCGATCGAGACCGTGGGAATGCCGTCGTTGTCGGAGATGGTCGCGGTGCCGGTGGCATTCGGATTCACCGTCGCGCCGCTCGTCACCGTGGCGGTGAGCGTGAAGTTTTCGCTCGGCTCGGAGAGGAGATCGTCGGTGATCGGCGTGCGGACCAGCACGCTCGTGCTGCCTGCGGCGATGGTCGCGCTCACGGCGGGATTCCACGTCGCGCCGCCGTCGGTCGAGACTTCAAGAACGGGGCCATAGTCCGTGCCGGTCGCACTGCCATCGGCCAGCGCGAGATTGAAACTCACCGGCACCGTCGAAGCATTCGACAGGCTCACGCTGAAGATGGCGTGCGCGCTCACGCCTTCCGTCACCGCCACATTACTCACCGAGAGCGTCGGCGTGTCGTTGTCGTTGATCGTGCCGACGCCGGTTCCGGTGGCGATGGTCGCATTCGTCGGCGCACCGAGCGTCACGTCGAAGGTCTCGCCCGCCTCGTAGATCGTGTCGTCGAGGATCGGCACCGTGATCGTCTGGCTCACCACGCCCGCGGCAAAATTCAGCGTGCCCGTCGTGGCCGTGTAGTCGGCGCCCGCAGTCGCCGCGCCGTTGCTCGTGGCGTAGCCGACACTCACGGCCTGGCCGCTCGGCGCGCTCAGCGTCACGGTGAAAGTCGCGGTGCCGGCGGCTTCATTCACCGTCACGTTGTCGATCGAGAGCGCGGGCGTCGCGTCGTCGTCGGTGATCGTCGCCGTGCCGAGCGCACTCGCATTCGTCGTCGGCCCGGCGGTGCGCGTCACGGTGAGGGTGAAAGTCTCGGCGGCTTCGTCGAGCAGATCGTCGGTGATCGGAGTGCGGACGAGCACGCTGGTGCTGCCCGCGGCGATCGTGCCGGCTGAAGCCGTGGACCATGTGGCACCGCCATCCGTGGAGATTTCAAGCGTCGGGCCGTAGTCGGCGGCAGTCGCGGAACCATTGGCCAGAGCCAGGTTGAAGCTGATCGGGGCCGTCGCCGGATTGCCGATGCTCACGGTGAAGAACGCGTGTGGATCGGTGCCTTCGGTTACGCTCACGTTGCTCACCGCGAGCGTCGGCGTGTCGTCGTCGGTGCCGCCCGTGCCAGTGCCGTCGTCGCGGATCGTGCCGAGGCCAGTGCCGCTGGCGATCGTCGCATTGCTCGGCGCGCTCAGCGTCACGTTGAAGCTCTCGCTGTTCTCGAAGATCGCGTCGTTCGTGATCGGCACGACGATCGTCTGGCTCACGACACCGGCCGCGAAATTCAGCGTGCCGCTCGTGGCGGTGTAGTCCGCGCCGGTCGTCGCGGTGCCGTCGCTGGTCGCGAAATTCACGCTCACGGGCAAGCCGCTCGCGGCGCTGAGCGTCACGGTGAAGGTCGCGGTGCCGGTGGCTTCGTTCACCGAGACGTTGTTGATGGAAAGCGCCGGTGCGCCGTCGTCGTCGGTGATCGTGGCGGTGCCCACGGTGTTCGCGTTCGTCGTCGTGCCGGCGGTGCGCGTCGCGGTGAGCGTGAAGGTCTCGGGCGTTTCGTTGAGCGCGTCGTTCACGATCGGCGTACGGACCAGCACGCTGGTGCTGCCGGCGGCGATCGTGGCGGCGGAAGCGGGCGACCACGTCGTGCCACCGTCCGTCGAGACTTCGAGCGCGGGGCCGTAGTCGGCGGCGGACGCGGAACCATTGGTCAGAGCCAGATTGAAGCTCACGGGCGTCGTCGAGGCATTGGACAGACTCACATTGAAGACCGCGTGGGTGTCCGTCCCTTCGAGCACCGAGACATTGCTCACCGCGAGCGTCGGCGTGTCGTTGTCCGTGCCGCCGCCGCCCGTGCCGTCGTCGCGGATCGTGCCGACACCATTTGCCGTCGCGATGGTCGCATTCGTCGGCGCGCTCAGCGTCACGTTGAAGCTTTCGCTGTTCTCGAAGAGCGCGTCGTTGGTGATCGGCACGACGATCGTCTGGCTCACCACACCCGCGGCGAAGTTCAGCGTGCCGCTCGAGCTGGTGAAGTCGCTGCCGGCCGTTGCCGTGCCATTGCTCATCGCGTAGCCGACGCTCACCGCCTGCCCGCTCGCCGCGCTCAGCGTCACCGTGAACGTCGCCGTGCCCGCCGCTTCGTTCACCGTCACGCTATTGATCGAAAGCGACGGCGTCGCGTCGTCATCGGTGATCGTCGCCGTGCCGACCGCGCTCGCATTTGTGGTGGCGCCGGAGGTCCGCGTCGCCGCGAGCGTGAAATTCTCCGCCGCCTCATCGAGCGCATCATTCACAATCGGCGTCCGCACCAGCACGCTCGTCGATCCCGCGGCGATCGTCGCCGTCGTCGCCACGTTCCAGGTGGTGCCGCCATCCGTCGAGACTTCGAGGCCGGGGCCAAAGTCCGCCGCGGTCGCCGAACCATTCGCCAGAGCCAGATTCACGCTCGTGGGCTGCGTGGATGGATTGGAAAGACTGACAGTGAAGACGGCGTGC
>JANPIS010000344.1:0-14949 GCA_031425095.1 Chthoniobacteraceae bacterium | reverse complement strand
GCGAATTGGTACATTCCCGATGACGAAGTGTATGGCGTCGATCGCTACACGCGCACTGAACGCAGCCGCGAGGTGGGTCCGGTGGTGCAGAATGGCAACCTCCTCCAGCAAGAGGCGCGGGAAAAAACCCGGCGCACGACTCACCGCAGCTTTGAAGGCGCGCTCGAAGGTTTCAACGTCGAGGCAGGGTTTCTGGTGCCAGGCTTGGATGACTACATGGAGCTGCGCGTGTTCGGCGGCTACTACCAGCTCGAAGGCCCGTTCGGCCGTGACTTCGACGGCTTCAAGGCGCGGCTCGAAGCGCGGCTCCTGCCCGGCGTCATCGCCGACGTGGAATGGTACGACGACGCGAATGTGATGGGCGGCCACTGGACCGGGGGCGTGCGCGTCACGGTGCCCTTCTCCATCTTCAACCTCGCCCAGGGCCGCAATCCCTTCGAAGGCTTCAACGACGCCTTCCGTCCGGGCAAACGTGACTTCACCGACCGCATGACCGAGCAGATCATTCGCTCGCATCGTATCAAGACCACGGAGTCCGATCCGCAGGGCCAGACGCGCACCTTTGAAAATCGGTCCACGACGACGGTCGGCGTCGTCCCACCGGACGTAGAGCAACCCGACTAAGCCGCACGGCGCGCGGATTAGGCCTGCCGCAACAGGAGCCGCATCCACTCGCGGCCTTCGCGACCGGGATAAGCACGGCCTGGCAACCACTCGCGCACGAGCTTAAATCGCGGCAGGAAAAGCCGTTCGAGCTCCGCGACGGAGACCTCGAAGGGCGGACCTTCGTCGGGATGGTCATTGCCCGGATCGAGATAAAAGACCGCCAGCAGGTGACCGCCGGGTTTGAGCGCGCCGGCGACCGATTCCACATAGGCCGGGCGGTGCGATGGGTCGATCGCGCAGAAGCAGGTGTGCTCCCAGACCCAGTCGAAGCTTCCACGCAAATGCGGCGGCAGCGCGAAGAGATCCGCAACTTCGTAGCGCTCACGCCCGACCACCGGGAGCTTCGCCGCCGCTTCCACGGCGGACGGCGCAATGTCGAGGCCGACGACCTCCGCACCACCGGCGGACAGCGCCCGCACGTCGTGGCCGAGACCGCAACCGGGCACCAATACGCGTCCGACGATCGGGTGCTCTGCGAGAAAATCAACGAGGCCCGGACTCGGCGCACCTTTGTCCCACGGCGTGTCGCTGGATTGATATTTGGATTCCCAATCGGTCGGCATGGTCATGTGACGTTACTGGGAGTTGTCACGATGCCAAAGCACAACCCGCGGCCCTACTCCGCGGAGCGCCGCCGCCAGATCGTCGCCTGCGCGACGCTGAGTTGAAACTTCCGCCCGTGCTCGCGGATGAGAAACGGCAGGTCCTTGGTCGCAGTGAGGTCGAAGGTCGCATCGAGAGCCTTCCGCAATCCATCCAGCGTCGTGACTTTCGCGCCATCGCACGCAAAACCGCCGAGCCAATTTTCGCGCGGCGTGAACTCCTCCAACCACGTGTAAGGCGAAGTGATCACGAGTTGCCCACCGGGTCTGACCAGCTCAGGCAGCCGTGCGAGACAGCGCTGCGGATCGCGCAGGCGATCGATCAAGTTCGCCATCAGCACGACGTCGAAGGCCTCAAGGTCCGCCCGCAAGGCCATGGCATCACCCGCTTCAAAGGACACGCCCGTGGGATCCACACCGGACGGCAGGCGCGCGACCAGCGGAGTCGTGAGCGCACCCTCGTCCGTTCGTTCGTAACGAAGTTCGCCACCAGCGCGGATCTCCTCCGCCGCATTCACGAAGCGCTGTGAGTAATCGATACCGACGACCTGTCCACAAATGCGCGCGAGTTCAAAAGTCGAACGTCCGACCGCACAGCCAAGATCGAGCGCCCGCGCGAGCTTTGGCAGCGCCGATGCGTCCACACACTCAGCGACACATCGCACCGCATAGTCGAGCGCTCCGCCGGCGCCGGTTGGCGGCGCGATCTCGTCGGCCGTCGCGTAGTGGAAGAGCAGATACTCCCCGAGGAGCTTGTCGGTCTCGTAAATATTCACGCGCGGTGCCGCTGCGGCTACTGCGCGAGGAGACCGCGCATATACTTCGCCGGCTCATAATTTTCGATCAGTATCTCGGTCCGTCCGGCGCGATGCATGCGCACCTGTGGCACGGCGATCTCCGGCGTCTTGCTCGGAGAGAAAAGAATGTCGTCGTGCGTGGCATTCTTCTTACTGGCGAAACGATCGGGCGTGAGCTTGCCCCCGAGATGATCACTGCGGCCGGTCGCCACATGCAAGGTGCCGAGGATTTTCTCGTCCTGAATGTCACGGCCGGAGACCGGGAGTTCCTGCGTGCCAAAGCCCAGTTCGCCAAGTTCTCCGGTCACCGGATCAGTCGTCAGCTTGTGGTTGTGCGCCGCGATGGTGGCGGCATTCCCACGCAACAGCGTCGCCTCGACGATGCGTCCGCCGGTCACACGCATCAGACCGAGCGTGCCGTCTTCGTATTTCATCGGAAAGCATCCCTCCGCGCCTGCTGGGACATAGTAGATCTCGCCCGCGGGAAGATTCGCGACGTCGGGACCACCGCGGCAGAGGCCGTGGCTCTTCTGTGCGTCCTGGCCCGCGAGCTCGAGGCGCAGCATGCATTCGTGCCCTTCCACGGCGTAATCTATCTCCACCCAATCCGCGCCGGTCATGCCGGTCCGGAGCTTCTCCGCGTGCCGGCTCACGTCGTTGTAATCCACCGCGAGTCCCGAGCTGAGAATGATCTGGTTCACACCGTGCAGGGTCGCGCCGCGGAATCCGTGGATCTTGGCAAAAGCGGTGAGCGGCGCCGTCGCCGAATACGTGGAGATGCAAAGGATGAGGTCGTACTTTTTATACACGTCTTCGACGAGATCGACCTCGCGCCCGTCCGTCGCGAACGCGTTCTCCGGCAGGTCGAGGTTGCTCCCGCCAGTGATCTCATAGGCGAACATTTCGCCGCCTTTCAGTCCGAGTTCGGCCATGACGCTTTGCTGGAGGCCTTGCTGGAACACGTCGTGCGCGATGCGCTGAACCGAAAGATCGGGATTGTGCAGGCACTTCAGGCCGGCGATCTCGCGCGGATCATCGAGGTCGATGAGAATGCAGATGCTTTCGCCGCCCTTCGGAGCAAAGACCGTCCGCAGCAAGCGGCTCAGATCGAAGGGTGGAAACTGGCGGGCTGGAGCGGGCGTGGCAGTGGAGGCAGTGGTTTGCATGAGGGTCAGTGGTTGAGGATTGCAGGGTATTACGATCCACCCATCAAGTTCGGTGCAATTGTCGAATATCGCATCGCCCTCCGCAACACCTCCGACTCGCAGCTGCACCGCAGCTTTAGATCCTCCAGCTACACCCGCGCGAAAGCCGCGGAGTACGCACACCCTTCCACCTCAAACATGTAGGGATGCTCCGAGGGGTCGTTGCTCGGGATCAGCACGAGCGCGATGGCATCGCCCATCTGGGTGGCGCGATAACGGATGGTGAAACTGGTCGCCGCACCGGGGAGCAGCACCGGCTCCGGGTATTCCGCGACCTCAAACTCCGTGGCTCCGCTCCCTTCGATCCCCACGCAACCGAGCGAGAGCGGCGCACTCCCGGAGTTCTCGATCGAAAATGTCCGCACGACTCCGGCTCCGGAGCCGATCGACACCGGCCCGAAGAGGGTGCCATCGCGTTCATTGGCCGTGATCGTCTCGATCAGATCCGACCCGTCACATCCCCGGACGACAATCACGGGCTGCGCCACCAGCCCGCGCCGCATGAAACTGCGACCCCAGTGCAATCCCCGCGATCCACCGAGGCGCGTGGCGAGAGCAGGCCGATTCATCTTCTTCATCATCTGCAGGAGTTTCATAGGGTGGCTGGCCCGGTGGTGACGGGCCTCGAGTGATAAACGAGCGGAAATGCGGCGATTGCCTGTTCGGCAGAAAAATATTTGGAGTTTCCTGAAGGACACAGACTGGGCCGGATTCATTAGGGTTCACCCTCTCCTCCGGATTTTCGCGCGCCCGGTTACACCCCGATCACAAACTCCTTCGACACCTTGGCGTGATCGCTGGCGGCGTGTTGCGGTTGCCAAAGGCTCCTGCGCCTTGCATGCAATGGCCGATGCTTTGGGAAACGCCGCTTCACACCTTCGACCTGCACCGCCGCGCGGTCATCATGGGCGTGGTGAATGTGACCACGGACTCGTTTTCCGATGGCGGACAATTTATCGACGTGGACGCCGCCGTCGCACACGCGCGGCACCTCGCGGCGGAAGGTGCGGAGATCATCGATGTCGGCGGTGAATCCACCCGGCCCGGCGCGGAGCCGGTCTCCGAGGAGGAGGAATTGCGCCGCGTGATCCCCGTCATCGGGCAGCTCGCGCGCCAATCCACTTGCGTCCTCTCCATCGACACCATGAAGCCGGCCGTCGCCCGAGCCGCGATGGCCGCCGGCGCCGCGATCATCAATGACGTCTCGGGCCTGCGTGACCCGGCGATGATCGAGGTCGCGCGGCAGACCGGAGCGGGCGTGATCGCGATGCACATGCAAGGCACGCCAGGCACCATGCAAACGGCACCGCACTATGAAGATGTGTGCTCCGAAGTCCGGGAATTCTTTCGACAAGCCTATGACCGGTGCCTAGCCTGCGGGATGATCGCCGCGCGCATCGCCTTCGACCCCGGAATCGGCTTCGGCAAAGCTCTCGCACACAACCTTGCCCTGCTTCGGAATCTTGCTTCCATGCGGGTCGCCGGGCGGCCGCTGGTTCTCGGCGTCTCGCGGAAATCCTTCATCGGAAAAGTGCTCGGCACCACTGCGCTCGAGGATCGCGAGTGGCCGACCGTGGCGCTCACCAGCTACGGTCGCACCCAAGGAGCGAACGTCATTCGGGTTCACGCGGTGCGCCCAAATGTCGAGGCGCTCCGAATGACCGAAGCCATCCTCCCGTCCGAACCCTCATGATTTTTCCGAACGTCCTGCAGTATGCCACCACGCACTGGAAGGACGCGCTCGAGATCGCCCTGCTGACGGTTGCGATCTACTACTCGTGGAAATTCTTCAAGGGCACGCCGGGAGCCAACGTGCTCATGGGCTTGGTGACGATTTTCCTCGGGGGCACGCTCATCTCCGAATTTTTCGGCCTGCCCGTCATTGGCTGGATCTTCAAGACTCTCTCCGCGGTGCTGATCCTCGCCCTCGTGGTGATCTTCCAACCCGAGCTCCGCCGCGGCCTCGCCGCGCTGGGCAGCCAGCGCCTCTTCTTCGGCAGCAATGAAAGCCGCGAAGACATCGACGTGATCTCAGAGATGACCTTCGAGCTGGCGAACAAGAGCCTCGGCGCGCTGATTGCCATCGAACGGAGCCAGGCACTGGATAGCTTCGCGGAGTCCGGCGTGCGCATCGACTGCACCTTCTCGAAGGAACTGGTCGTCACGATTTTCTATCCGAAGACTCCGCTCCACGACGGCGCGCTGATCGTCCGGGGCGGGCGCATCGTGGCCGCCGGATGCATCTTTCCCGTGACCCAGGCGGTCGATCTCGATCGCACCCTCGGCACGCGCCACCGCGCCGCGCTCGGCCTCACGGAGCAGTCGGACGCCGTGGTCATCGTCGTCTCGGAAGAGACAGGCATCGTTTCGATTTGCCACGCCGGACTCATCGAAAGAGAGTTCGATCCCGAAAGCTTCAGAAGGCGCATGGCTGAGCTCCTCTCCTTGAAACATGAAAAGTCTGATACTACAAAACTGGCAGGCGAAGAGCGTCTCGCTCGTACTCGCTCTGGTCCTCTGGATGGTCATTCGAAAGAGCATCGAAGCGACCACCTTGCCTTCTAGGATTCAATTCCAACCGCAGAAACAAAACTTCCAGTTCGAGATCAGCCGCGATGCACAAAACAAAGGCAAGTAACGCCCTTCCCAAAGCTCGAAAAATCTTCGGCACGGACGGCGTCCGCGGCACCGCGAATATCGAGCCCGTCACGGCCGAGACCGCGCTGAAGCTCGGTCGCGCGGCGGCGCATGTCTTTGCCAAGACCAGCTCCCAACGCCATCCCACCGGGCGCACCACCATCGTCGTGGGCAAGGACACGCGCCTTTCCGGTTACATGCTTGAGACAGCGCTCGCCGCTGGGGTGATGTCCCTCGGCGCTGATGTGCTGCTCGTCGGGCCGCTCCCCTCGCCCGGTGTCGCCTACATCACCCGCTCGCTGCGAGCCGACGCCGGCATCGTCCTCAGCGCTTCGCACAATGCCTACGAGGACAACGGCATCAAATTCTTCCGTCACGACGGCTACAAACTCGACGACGAAGTCGAGCGCGAGATCGAAGATCTGGTCTTCAGCGGCGAAATCGAGACGGTGCGCCCGACTGCCGGCAAGATCGGGCGGGCCACCCGCATCGACGATGCGATGGGGCGCTACGTGGAGTACGCGAAGCAGAGCTTCCCGCGGCGGATGAATCTCGAGCGCCTCCGCATCGCCATCGACTGCGCCAATGGCGCGGCCTACAAGTCCTCGCCGTGCATCCTGCGCGAACTCGGTGCCGACCTCGTAGTGGCGCACAACACGCCCAACGGGCGCAACATCAACAAGGACTGCGGCAGCACTCACCCGGAGGAAATCCAGCGGATCATGCGCGAGACCCGCGCCGATGTCGGCATCAGCCACGACGGCGATGCGGATCGCCTCATCCTTTGCGATGAAAAAGGCGAGGTCGTCGATGGCGATGAGATCATGGCTATCGCCGCACTCGATTTTCTCCGCCGCGGCGAGCTGGCGAAGAACACGCTCGTCGCCACGGTGATGAGCAACTTTGGCCTGAACGAAACGCTCGAGTCAAATGGGGGCAAGGTCGTGCGCACGAAGGTGGGCGACCGCTACGTCATTGAGGAGATGATGAAGCAGGACCTCAACGTCGGTGGCGAGCAAAGCGGCCACATGATCTTCCGGGACTTCAGCACCACCGGCGACGGCATCGTCAGCGCGCTGCAGATCCTCCGCATCATGGTCGAGAGCGGCCAGCCACTCAGCGAGTTGAAGAAGTGCCTGCGCAAGTATCCGCAGGCCCAGCGCAACCTCCGCGTGCGCGAAAAGACGCCGCTCGAAAATCTGCCCAAGGTCCAGGAACTCGTTGCCTCGGCGGAGAAGGAACTCGACGGCAGCGGTCGCGTCCTCCTCCGCTATTCTGGCACGGAGCCAAAGATCCGCCTGCTCATCGAGGGCCGCGACAGCGCGCAGATCAATGCGCACGCAGACCGGATCGCCAGCGAGATCCAGTTGGCGATCGGCGAGTAACGTCCCGTGCGGCTTTTCCTCACCGGCACCGATACCGGCGTCGGCAAGACGCACGTCGCGGCGCTCCTCGTCCGCGGGCTGCGTGCCGCCGGCATGGACGCCGTGGGCATGAAACCGCTTTGCTGTGGCGACCGCGGCGACGCGGAAATCCTGCACGCCGCCGCGGACGGCGCGGCGTCGCTCGCGGATGTGAATCCGATCTGGCTCCGCCCGCCCGCCGCGCCCTATGTGGCCGCGATGATCGAGGATCGCTGCATCGATCTCGCGCTCATCCGCGAGTCATTCATCCGCCTTCGCGATCGGCACCCTGGGCTCATCGTGGAAGGCGTGGGCGGCTGGCAGGTGCCGATCACCCGCGACTATTTCGTCAGCGACCTCGCCGTGGAATGCGGTCTCCCGGTCGCGGTGGTCGTCGCCAACAAGCTCGGCGCGCTCAATCACACTCTGCTCACCGTCGCCGCCATCCGCGCCACGGGGCTCGAGTGTGCGGGCGTCATCTTGAACCACGTCTCCGCGCCGCCCGACCCTCCCGACATCGCCACCACCACGAATCGCTCCGTGCTCGAAGACCTCCTCGACGTGCCGATCCTCTTCGAAATCGCCCACGGCCAGACCGCACTCACGCTCGGCCTGGCGTGATGGAGCTCTTGCCAGTGCGCCGTGCACTTTCAGCCGCAGGCGCTCACGTCCCCGCGCGACGGAAGATCGTGAAGGTCTCATCACATTCGAGATAACCGCGGCCCGGCATCGCCCCGAGCGCGTTCACGCGATCGGAAACATCGAAGACCCGCGTCTTCACATACTCCTCTTCGAAGAGCTTCGGGTCGTTCCGACGCATCTCCGCTTCCTCCCTCGGCCGGAGCACCAGCCAGTTCGGCCGCAGCTCGCGGACGATCGCGCTCCAGTCATTCGTGCCCAGTTTGCGCCGCGCGGCGACCACCTCCGGCGCGCACAGGCCGGGATAGTCCAGCATCTTGAGCTGCGAAAAGTAACCGATGTAGCCGAGACACTCGAGGAACACGCTTTCGTTCGCGGAGAGGGAATGGTCCCTGAGCCAGTGGGCGATCGGCGTGCGATTGCCGTCCTCGATGATCGCCTGCTGCTGCCTTAGCTGCCACGCACCGGCGAAGAACACGAACGCAAAGTGACCGAACACCGCGCTCCCCGCGATCCACGCCACCGGCCGGATGTGCCGCAGATCATGCAGCATGGCCCCGAGGACCACGATCCCGAGCACCGACGCGTTTGGCAGATACCACGGCGCCGGATAAGCCGCGACCTGGCTGAGGTAAAGGTTCGCCAGAGCGAAGGCGAAGGACGCGGCTCGACCCAGCCGGCCCGCCGAGGGCACCAGCCAGTAGCTCGCGCAGCAGATCGCAACCAGCGTGCTGAACGTGTGCATCGCGGCGGGCCAGCCACCGAGCGCGATGGAGTAGGCCGGCATGAAGACCAGCCCGAGCGATTCCACGTCCAGACGCGACTGGAGGAAAGCGCGCGCGCCGAACGCCTGCGGCGGAAACGGATTCAGCCCTTTCGCCAGGATCGTGTGCGGCACTGGCGATCCGTAATACCACGCCGCCCAGCAGACCCATGGGAGATAAATGACGGCGCCCAGCAACGCCGCCTTCACGAACGTGCCCAGCAGCGCACGGCGATCCGCATGCCCGCTTTCCGCCACGGCAAAAAAGAAGACGCCCGCTGCGACCGCGCCGCCATAGACGAAGGCATCTGGCCGCGTCCACATCAGCCCTGCCCACGAAGCTCCGAGCGCGACCCACTTTCTCCTCTCGACCACAAGCAGCGTATAGAATCCCGCCGAGATGAAGAAGACCATGAACCCGATCTCCTGCCCATTGATGCTGTAGTCCGTGATCTTCACCTCGAGCACCAGCAGCAGCACGATCGCCCAGCGGCCCGCCGCGCCGAGCCCGCAGCGCGACGCCACGCGACTGAGCATCCACGCGCCGCCCGCGAGCGCCCCGAGACTCACCACGCGATAGCCCCACAACGCAAAGACGTCCGAACGATTGCCGCCGAGCCAACTGAAAAAGGCCGGCACCAGCGTATTGAACGCCGACGTGAACGAATGCACCCGCTCGCCGATCTGAAACACCGCGCCGTTCCCGAGCGCGATGTTCTTACTCGTGCGGTAGGTGATGTAGTAATCCTCCCACGCATGCTGCGTGAACGCGGCAAAGAGCAGCCCCACCGCGAATACGAAACAGAAAGCCCAGCGATGCTGCCGGGAGTGGGTGTCGAGCGTGGGTGGCATGGAAAACGGGGGGGCGCGCGCGGACGCAGCGGCCCGTCTGGCTAGGAGCCCGACCCCCGGATGTCAAGGTCGCCCCCTCTCGTCGCAAACGCTGGCGCGCTTCCCGTCCCTGGCTATCGTCTTCCTCGCCATGACTACTCCCTCCTCGTCCTGTCCCGACTGCGACGGCGTCTCCCGCCGCGACTTCCTCAAAGCCTCCCTCAGCACCGCCGCCGCGATCTCCGCGGGCGGTATCGTCCTGCCGGCCTCCACCCGCGCCGCGGTTGGCGCAAAATCCGAAACCCTCGTCGCCACGCTCTTCAAGTCCTTCACCGAAGCCCAGCGCAAGGCGCTCTGCTTCGCGTGGGACAACCCGCTGCGCACCGAGGTCGATAACAACTGGCACGTCACCGAGCCACACATCGGCAGCTTCCTCAACGCCGATCAGAATCAGATGGTGAAAGAAATCTTCCTCGGCCTGCACTCACCCGAATATGCGGAGACCGTTTACAAACAAGTCGAGCACGACAGCGGCAAAGCTGGCTTCGGCGATTCATCGATCGCGCTCTTCGGCGAGCCTGGCACCGGCAAGTTCGAGTTCGTCCTCACCGGACGTCATTGCACCCGGCGCTGCGATGGCGACTCCACGGAAGGCGCAGCCTTTGGCGGCCCGATCTTCTACGGCCACGCCGCCGAGAGCTTTAACGAAAAGCCCGACCATCCCGGCAATGCCTACTGGTATCAGGCAAAGCGGGCGAACGAAGTCTTCCAGATGCTCGACGGCAAGCAACGCGCCCAAGCCCTCCGCGACAAAGGCCGCATGGAGCAAGGCAGCGAAACCGTGAAACTCAAAGGCAGCGCGTCCGACTTACCCGGCATCTCCATCGCCGACCTCTCCGCCGATCAAAAAACTCTCGTCCGCAAAACCCTCGGCGACCTCCTCGCCCCCTTTCGCAAAGCCGACGCCGACGAAGCGCTAAAGTACATCGAAGCCTCCGGTTTCGATCAACTCCACATGGCCTTCTACAAGCAGGGCGACCTCGGAAACGACGGCATCTGGGACGTCTGGCAGCTCGAAGGCCCGAACATGGTCTGGTACTTCCGCGGCGCCCCCCACGTCCACGTCTGGGCCAACATCCGCGCGTGATCTGATCGCGGCACAACACCTCACCGGCCTCGACGGCGGCGGAGTGATCGCCCGGGCGGCGCCGATGTAGGCGAGCAGGGCGTCGCATTGTGCGGCGTCGAGCTTCGTGCACTCGGCCATGTCGGCGACGATGGTCCGCCACTCCCGCAATGTGTATTTGCGCACGGGGTCGGCGGTCGAGTCCTAGGCAGGGAAAAAGTCCGTGTGCATGCTGGACGAGCGCGTGGTTGCCGGCGTCCGCTTCACGGGGCAGACTCGATGACGTGAAATTTTCACTCCTCACCGTGCTCTGCATTGCCGCGCTGGCCTCGCCAGCCGCTGCAGCGGACAATACACCCATGCCCGAAAAATCATCCTCTCCCTCCGCAACTGAACGCCTGACGTTTGGGGGCGGTTGCTTTTGGTGCCTCGAAGCGGTGTTCCAACGACTCGACGGCGTGAAAAAGGTCGTCTCCGGCTACGCGGGCGGACACGTCGCGAACCCGACCTACGAAGCCGTATGCGCGATGACGACTGGCCACGCCGAGGTCGTGCAGATCGAGTTCGAGCCCGCGACGCTCCCACTCGCTCAACTGCTCGACATCTTCTGGGCAGCGCACGATCCCACCAGTGTGCTGAAAGAGGACACCTTCGCCCATGGCAAGATGCTGCCGAAGGGCACAGCGATTCAGGGCAATGATGCGGGTCCGCAGTATCGGTCGATCATCCTCTACGAGAACGACGCACAGAAGACGGCCGCCGAGCAATCGAAGGTCGCGGCGCAAAAGGATTTTCCGGAACCAATCGTCACCGAGATCGTGCCGCTGAAGGCCTTCTACGCGGCGGAGGCTTACCACCAGAACTATTACAACCAAAACAAGGATCGGAACCCCTACTGCAGCGTCGTGATCACGCCGAAGCTGCAAAAGCTGATTCAAAAGGGGAAGATCAAGGAGGAGTAATGGCCGCGCCGCTGACTAACGCCGAGAAGCGCGACCTCAAGGCACGCGCGCAGAGGCTCGAACCCATGTTGAAACTCGGGCACGCGGGTCTGAGCGACGCCTTCGTCGGCAGCATGAATGCAGCCCTGAAGACCCATGGGCTGGTGAAGATGAAGTTCACGGACTTCAAGGAGGAGAGGAAGGCCCTCGTGCCGCAAATCGCGGAGCGCACCGGGAGCGAGGTGGTGATGCAAGTCGGGCACGTGGCGGTATTCTTCCGGGCCACCCACGAACCGGGACATTGACCGCCATACACAGCGGTCCTCCCTTGGCACAGCGACTGCCAACGATCCCGTCGAACTCCAGCGCATCTACGGCATGCGCTTCGACCGAAGGCTCGCTCACCGGAACCGGGTCTGGGAACTTATCATTCGCGACAAGCTCCAGAGCTACGTCCAGCCGAATGCGACGGTGCTTGGCAGTGGCTGCGGCGAATTCATCGATAACATCCGGTGCGGGAAGAAAAGATGGGAGGGATTTGAATCCAGACGCGCGGAAACATCCCGCACCAGACGTGGAGCTGATCGAGCCGGAATGTTCCACCCGCTGCCCGCTCGAGGACGGTGCGCTCGACATCGCGCTAGAGGCGACCTTTGAGGAAGCGTATCGCTGCCTCGCGCCCGGCGGTGCGCTCATCGCCATGGGGCCGAATGTAAAATTTTCTCCCCGGCAGTTACTGGGACTTTTGGGATTACCACCTCGCACTCTCGGAGCGCGCAGTGTCCGAGGGCTTGGAGAATTGCCGCTTCAAGGTCGTGGCATGCGTGGACCGCTTTCTCCCCTACACGATGGTGGATACGCGTGAAGATCCGCTCTTCTTCATCTCGGCTTACCCGCGCGTTCGGTTGATGTGGAAGATCATGGGGCGGCAGTTCCTGATCATCGCGGTGAAGTAGCGGGAGTGGCCGGAGCGGCGCACGCGCGCTACGTCGTGATCTCCATCCATTCTGGCTGCTCCGCAGTGTGGCCCGCGATCTCATCCAGAATCGCCTCCAGAGACATCTCCGGCTGCCAGCCCCACTGCTCCGCGGCGAGTGTCGAGTCCATGACCATCCAGGGGATGTCGAAGGGACGCACTCCGGAATCAGCGGCGACCGTGTGCGCACCGAAACGCGCCTCACACCAAGCGCTGAGCTGGCGCAGGGACATCGCGCGGTCGATCCCGCCCGCGACATGCTGCACCCTGCGGGCGGCGCGCTGCGGATCGCGCAGCTGGGTAAGGACGAGCCGGGCGAGATCGCGCGGGTGCAAGCAGTCGCGCACCTGATACCCGCTGCCGCCGAAGCCAAGGTACTTCAGCGGACGGCGACGTGCCCACGAGTGCAGCCAAAAGCTGAAGATCCCCTGATCTGCACGGCCAAACTGCCCGGCCCCCGCAAGCACGCCGCAGCGATTGATCCAAACCGGCAGCTTGTAAGCGTCGCCATACTCCAGCGCAAGTTGCTCGGAGCAGAGCTTGGTCGTGCCGTAGAGCGAGACCGGCGCGGCGGTCGAGAAATCCTCGGTCACTCCGCGTGCGCCGACCCCGACCGGGAGCGCGCGCTTTTCCTCGAGCACGAAACCCTCGCGCTCCACACGCATCGGCAGCGCGGAGAGCGGCGGGATGGAGTACACGCGGCTGGTGCTGAGCAGCACGAAGCCCGCGCCGTGGGCCTTGCAATATTCGAGCATCTGCACGGTGCCGCCGAGATTATGCTCCACGATCTGCCGACTGCTCGTGCGACCGTCCACGCCGGCGAGCACGCTCGCATTGGCGGCGGCGTCGATGACCCAATCAGCGGCGGGCAGCGCATCGATGTCGCTCTGCGCGCGCAGATCCGCATGGGTGACTTTCACCCCGAGCGCTTGCAACCGCCGGCGGTTCAGTTCGCTCCCAGCCCGGATGAAATTGTCAAAGCCGGCGACTTCGATCGATGGATCGTATTCACGAAAATATTGCGCGAGCGTGCTGCCAACGAAGCCGCAGATACCGGAGATGAGGAGTTTCATGAGAATGACCGATGACCAATGACCAATGATCGGTGAAATCCCAATGACCAATGCTCCTCCAACTCGCTCGCAGGCCATTGGACGTTAGGCATTGGATATTCTTTGGTCATTGGTCATTTCCCCCGGCGGCGTGCGGCCGGTGATCTTCAGCCCGAGCACGCTCATGAAGAAACTCGCAAAGACGATCTGTCCGCCAACGGCGATGGCGGTCGCGGCTGGAACGATTCTCCGCATGTTCTCGGAGTACGGGATGTCACCGAAGCCCACGCCTTTCCAGATCCACAGTGCGCGGATGAGCAGCGCCAGTCCGCCGAATCCGATGGCCAGACCGATCGCGAGGCCGCGTTCGAGATTCAGGTAGCGGAAGACTTTCGAGAAACGCTCGTCGTCGGGGAGCAGCCCTTCCGCAATCGCAAAGACCTTCGTGAAGCAGGCAAATGCGATCGTCTGCACGCCGAGGATCGTCGCGAGGGCAAAGACGACCATCGTCCCAGCGTCGAGCCGCGCTCCGGCGAGGCGGAGCGGCGACACCGCGAGCGCGAGCAAGCCCGCCACCCCGACCAGCGTGAGCACGATGCCCGGCACGAGGAAGAGCCAGCGCGGGCTGAAGAGCAGCATGAAGCGCAGATGCCGCCAGCCATCGCGCCAGCTCCGCAGATGCGGCGGCCGCGAGCGTCCATCCTTGTGCAGCGTGATTGGCACCTCGTCGATCCGCAGCCCTTTCATCGTCGCCTTGATCACCATCTCCGACGCAAACTCCATCCCCGTCGTCTGCACCCCGAGCCGTTGAAAGGCCTCGCGACTGAACCCGCGCAGCCCGCAGTGAAAATCCTGCACCGGACAGCGGAAGAAGACGCGTCCGATCAGGCTCAGCACCGGATTGCCGATCCATCGATGCTTCCACGGCATCGCTCCCGGCATGATCGTCCCGCCGCCGCGCGGCATGCGGCAACCCATCACGAGATCATTCCCCGCGCGGAGCTTTTCGAGGAAGGCGCCGAGTTTCGAGAAGTCGTAGCTGTCATCCGCATCACCCATCACCACCCAGCGTCCGCGCGCCGCTCCGATTCCACCACGGAGCGCGTTGCCATAGCCCTTCGCCTGGACCCGCACGACCCGCGCACCGAGCCGCTCCGCGAGAGCGATCGAGCCATCGGTGCTCCCATTATCCGCGATCAGCACCTCGCCGCGCAGCTTCAGCTCCGCGAGACTGCGCTGCGCCTTGAGGATGCACCGCTCGAGCGTCTCGACCTCATTGAGGCAAGGCATCAGGATGGTAAACTCGCACTC
>JANPIS010000343.1:0-4885 GCA_031425095.1 Chthoniobacteraceae bacterium | reverse complement strand
CGATCTCCATCCCCGGACGGTGGAGCTCGCAGCGTCCGCTCAGAATGAGGAAAATGGCGTCGCACGGCTCGCCGGCGCGGAAGATCGTCGTCCCCTTGGCGTATTCGTCCACGGCGCCCTCGGCGAGCAGTCGTTGGAGCGCGCCAGCCGGCAGAAGGCTGAGCAACGGATGAGGCGGAAAACCCCCGGCTCCGAGGGCGACGCTCGTCCCTCCGGCGGCTCCCGGCAACTGCGGCGCGTCACCCCCTGACCCGTTCCGCGGACCGGCAATCACCGTGGCGGTCGGCTTAGGCTTTCTAATTGTAAGCCAGCCAAACATCACATTGGTTTATAACACAGAATCGCCTCGATTCAAATTGGCGGCCATTTCCGGACGCGGCTTGGACGTCTGCGTCCGGCCCACGGCCTCAGCGTGAGACGGCAGCGGTTGAAGGCAGTTGCGCGAGAAACGCAGCGTGTTGATCGTCGCCGTTGTGATGCCCGTGGGCAGGACGAAGTTCACGGCGCCTACCTATTCGAGTAGCAACGCAGCGTGCGGTTGTGGAGTAGCGTGATTCTGTGCATTCCTGACTCCCGCGCGAGCCCATCTGCATTGCCTCGGCTTTCTCCCTCCACCCACCCACCGCTCCAGATGCTACTCCCTATCCCGCCATCCGTCTTCTTACTCGCCGCGCTCAGCCTGCTCTCCAGCACCACCTTCGCCGCGAGCGTGTTGGCGATCGATTTCAACGACGACGCCCCGGCGCGACCGGCGATGGAGAGTCTCCGCACTCCCTCCACGGTGAAGGCAGAGCTTTCGATCGGCCCGGAAGGCACGATCGACACTTATCGCGGGGCGCGCTCGGGCGCAGCGGTGCTGGCGGTCGATGCGAGTGCCGCAAACGAGACGTGGAACGCCGGACTGCGGACGCCGCTGCTCGCGGTCCGAAATGCGGAAACCGCGCTCGCGAAACTCACCCTTTCCTTTGACCTCCAGGCGAGCCAGCCGCGGCCGGTACGGGTGCGTGTGGCTTCCTTCGACGCGAAGCGCAAGCTGACGGGTGGGCTGGAGAAGTGGGTTTACCCGCCGGTCGCGGGATCCTTTTACCGGCACTCGATCGACCTCTCGGAGATGAGCGAGTGGAACGGGAAATTTGATCCCGCCGCGCCCTTCGTCCAACTCACGTGGGAGATCGCCAGCGCCGCCCCGCAGGCCTGGCCGCAGGCCGATGGGCTGATCGTGCGCGTGGACAATGTGAGTCTCGCCCGCCCGGGCTTTTATGTCTCCGCGTCCGGCTCGGACAAGGCCGACGGGCGGACTGAGACGACCGCCTTTCAGACGATCAAGAAAGCCGTCGCTGCCGCGCAGGCGGGCGACACGGTGCTGGTGATGGATGGCGTTTATCCGCTCGGAGGCGGCGTTAGTTTCGAGAAGAGCGGGACGCCGGCGAAATGGATCACGCTCAAGCGCGCGCCGGGGGCGAAGCCGCGGTTGGAGTTTGCAGGTTGGTCGGGATTCGCGGTGAAGGCAGGCGCGGCTTTCGTGGAGATCAATGGCCTCGAAATCGTCGGCAGTGCGAGGGACATCACGCTCGAGGAGGCGACCGAGAATGGACGCGCGGAGAAGCCCGACGGGAAGTTCAACGGCTCGGCGATTTCCGTCGAGGGCAAGACGCTCGAAGAAGGCCGCACGGTGAAGGACGAGAAGCCGCACCGCGACCGACCCGATCGTCCGCATCACATCCGCATCATCGACTGCAATATCCGCGATGCCTGCGGCGCGGGGATCGCCGTGATGCTCGCGGACTACGTGACCATCGAGGGCAACATCGTGAGCGACTGCGCGGCGCGCTCCCGCTACGCGCACAGCGGCATCACCTTGTACTGGGCGTGGAATTTTGACGCCTCGACGGAGCACCGCAATTTCGTGCGCAACAACGTCGCCGCGCGCAACCGCACCATGGTCGCGTGGCAGCCGCGCTGGGAGCCCGACCCGGCGAAGGCGCACCTCTCGGATGGCAACGGCATCATCATCGACGACTTCATCCAGCATCAGCCCGGCGCGCCCGGCGAACCGAACGAGGGGCGCACGCTGGTGCAGAACAATCTCTCCCATCACAGCGGCGGCGGCGGCATCCACATCTTCGCGAGCGACCGCGTGGACGTGGTCCACAACACCGCCTTCGCCAACTGCCAGACGGCCATCATCGACTACGGGGAGATCGACACGAGCTGGGCGCGCGACTGCCGCGTGCTCAATAACGTCGCCGTCGCCAGCCCCGGCAAGACCGTTCATCGCAATCGGAACCGCGAAAACAAACCCGAGGCGAGCAACGTGTGGGAGGCGAACGTGCTCTTCGCCGACGGCGAAAAGAAGGTGGTCGATTTCAGCGTACGCGATACATGGGCCGACCCGCTCCTCAACGCCCCCGCGCCCGACGCGCCGCCCGCATCGTTCGGGCTCCAACCCGGCAGCCCCGCGCGCGGCGCCGGCAGCGACGGTCCGCTGGTCAGCGGCCTCGACCTGTTCGGCACGCAGCGACCGTCGTCGGGAAAGATCGACTGCGGCGCGATGCAAAGCAGCTCTGCCAAAGCGGAGGAAGCGGGCGCCGCCAGGGGCGACCAGCCTCCCTCCAAGGGCAAACAGGTGCGTTGAACCGGTCCATCGCGAAGGTCCATCCCATCGAGTGAAACTCTGCATCCTGTTATTCCTCACACTCTCCGTCTGCGCACTGCGCGCGCAGAATCCGCTCCTGCCCGCCATGCTGGCGGACGAGGCATGGAATGTTTTGCCACCGCATCCGCGCCTTTTCGCTGATGCAGCCCGTTGGGAAACATTGAAGCAGAAGCTCGTGAAGGATGAGGTATCGCGCCAGATTTTCGCCGTGGTGCAGAGTTCGGCCGAGCGCGTGCTCGACCAGCCGCCGGTTGCCTATGTGGACAAGGGTGCGTTCTGGCATGGACCGATGCGGCAGGCGCAGGGGCGCATCCTCGCGCTGGCGATGACTTGGCGGCTCACGGGCGATGCGCGGTTTTCGTCGCGGGCGAAAGTGGAGATGCAGACGATGGCGGATCTGCCGAGCTGGTATCCGCAGCATTTCCTCGACACGGCTGAGGGTGCGCTCGGGATGGCGATGGGATTGGATTGGCTGCACGACTCCCTCACGGCGGAGGAGCGCGCGCATTTTGAAACGGCGCTCATCGAGAAGGCGTTGCGCGCTTCGTTCGAGGATGAAGACAAGAAGTCGTGGATCAGCGGGAACAACAACTGGACGGCGGTCTGCCACGGAGGACTCGTCATCGGTGCGCTCGCGGTGGCGGAGCGGGAGCCCGCGCTCGCGCGGCGCATCGTCGAGCGCGCGCTAAAGAACATCCCGCGCTTTGCCCAGCTCTACGCGCCTGCGGGTGCCTACTCGGAGGGACCGGACTATTGGGCTTACGGCACGACTTTCTACGCGCTGATGGCCGAGGCGCTGCGCACGACTTTCGGCACGACTTGCGGACTCGAACGCGCGCCCGGTTTTCTCCAAACCGCCGACTATACGCTCCAGATGACCGCGCCCAGCGGCCAGCTCTACAACTTCGCCGACAACGGCTCCGGGCTCGGCTACGAACCCATCATGTTCTGGTTCGCGCGCGAATTGCGCCGCGCTGAGTTGATTCAACGCGAACTCACCAACCTCAGCACGCTCACCGACGCCATCGCCTCCGGCACGCCACGCGATGACGCGAGCCGCATGCTGCCGCTCGCCTTGCTCTGGCGCCATCCCACGCTCACCGCAGCACAGGCTCCCGAGCGTGGATTGACATGGTGGAGCGAAGGCGGTTCGCAGCCGCAAGCGGTGATGCGCTCCGCGTGGAACGATCCGCGTGCGACCTTCGTCGGCATCAAGGCCGGCCGCGCCGACGACTCCCACGCGCACATGGACATCGGCTCCTTCATCCTCGAAGCCAACGGCGTCCGCTGGGCCGTCGATCTCGGGCGCGAAAGCTATCCGCACGCGCGTGCCAACGGCATCGCAAATACCGACCTTTTCAGCACAACGCAGGACAGTCGCCGCTGGAGCATTTTCCGCTGCGGACCGGATAGCCACAATCTGCTGCGCTTCGACGACGCCGCGCAGCGCGTGGACGCGAAAGCCGAAATCCATCCGAAGGAAGGCGGCTTCGTCGTCGATCTCACTCCCGTCATCCGCGACCAAGTCACCACCGCCCGACGCCAGTTCACGCTCCGGCCTGATCGCAGCGTGATCATTAGCGATGAATGGCAGACCGGCGACAAGACGACTGAAGTCACCTGGCAATGGCTGACGCATGCCACCGCCACTGTCGAGCCGGACGGCTTTGTGCTGAAGCAATCGGGCGAGTCATTGCATCTGCGCGCGACGGCATCGTCACCGCTCGCCTTCTCCATCGAGGATGTCTCTCAGCCGAGGAACAAGTTTGATTCATCGAACCCCGCGTTGAGTCGCCTCATCATCCGTCTCACCACCCCACGACGTAGTGACGGTTCGATTTCCGTCACGGCATCCCCCGATTTGGCAAAGTAAGGCTCCCCATCATGAACCGACTCATTCTCGCCGCGCTCCTGTTCGCCAGCATCGCTCACGCGCAGCTTCCCATCGTGCCGGCGCGCACCGTGGATGAGACGCGGGTGCCAGTGTTCGCGGCCTTTCAGCCCCGCACGGACGAGCAGACCGTGGAGCATCCCGTGGTGCTCGCGAATTTCCGGCTGCACCTCGAATATCGACTGCCGACGGCAGACGCGCGGCTCGCGGTGCGGGCGCATCCTTCGGCGACAGTCGCGCTGCCGGTGGGGAAAGCGGGCGCGTGGCGGGTGCTCGATCTGCAGTACGAGCAGCTCGTCGGCAAAGCGGCGGCGCTGGTCGCGGAGGTGGATGGGAAA
>JANPIS010000342.1:0-1541 GCA_031425095.1 Chthoniobacteraceae bacterium | reverse complement strand
TGCGCATCACCGAAGTCGTGCGCGGCGCCGATTTGATCACGAGCACGTTTCGACAGTTGCTGCTCTATCGGGCATTGGGTGCCGCGCCACCCTCATTTTTCCACTGCCCGCTGGTCACCGACGAAGGCGGTGTGCGCCTGGCGAAGCGAAACGACGCACTCAGCCTGCGCACCCTGCGTACGCAAGGAGTCGCGCCCGAGCGAATCCGCGCCGACTGGCTCTAGTGCGGCGGGGCCGCGACACCACCGGCGGAGATTTCCTTCGGCGGGCGGAAGGCGATCGCGAGCAGGATCGCCGCCGCCAGTGCGAGGCCCACGGGGACCATGAACAGCTTGGGATAGTCGATCATCACCTTCGATCCAGCGTCCGTTTCGACAGTGACTTTCCATGAGTTCATCAGCGGGATGAACACCCATTTCGCCGCGAGATCGCCGAGGCCGAGGATGAGCAAATTAAAGAGCCCCTGGGCGCTCGCCCGCACATCCTTGGGGAAGGCCGCATCGATGAAGATATAGACCGTGGCGAAGAAGAACGCGTAGCAGATGCCGTGGAGCACCTGCACCACCACGAGGACCGGCATGTTCTGCGGGAAAAGCGCAAAGACCGCGTAGCGCGCGGCGTGACCGAGGATGCCGATGATCATCGTCGTGCGCCACCCGAGCTTTGCCAGCACACCGCCGAGGATGGCCATCGTCGCGATCTCCGCGACCTGCCCGAGGCTCATGATCAGCATGATGTGCTCGCCCTTGAATCCCACGTCGGCGAGGAATCCAAACGCGGTGACGAAGTAGCCGTTGTGAATCGTCGCGTCGATGAACGTGACCACGAAAAGCACCAGGATGAAGGGAACCCGGAGGAGCTTCATCGCCTCCAGCCAGGCAAGCTTGTCGCCCGATTTCCTCGGTGGCGTATGCGGCAGCGTGAGGCTGAAGGCCGCAAGCGCGAGGGAGGCAACACCCGCGACGATGAACGCGAGGCGCTCCGCTTCGATCTGCGCCGCACCCGTCTTCCCCTGCAGCAGGAAGAAGAACGGCCACGACGCCAAAATCCAGCCGATGGTCCCGCCCATGCGCACGATCCCGAACTCCTTGGCCGGGTCCTTCATGTTCGCAAAGGCCAGCGAGTTCGCGACCGAGATGGTGGGCACGTAGAACAGCGAATGCACGAGCAGCAGTGCGAAGAACGTCGGGAAATCCTTCACCCAATAAAGCGCACCAATCGCCAGGCCGCCCACGAGATGGCTGAAAGCCATGAATTTCTCCGAAGCAAAATTCCGGTCAGCGAATTGATTTGCGAAGAAAATGCCGAGCACCGAGGCGATCGCGAAACAGCTCCCGATCAGGGTCTGCTGTGCGGCGGTGAAATTGAGTCCATCCGCCGAGCCCATCAGGTGAAACAGCGGCGGCAGCCACGCGCCCCAGATGAACAATTCCAGGACCATCAAGATGAAAAGTTTGGAACGGGAGGAGTGATTCATACGGCGCAAAGGTTTAGGAGGCGCGCTGGGGAGCGGCAAGCCCAAGGCCGGAGAAATTCGTCGA
>JANPIS010000341.1:0-1924 GCA_031425095.1 Chthoniobacteraceae bacterium | reverse complement strand
CGCGCGCTCCCGCAGGATGTGTTCGTCCCGGCCCAAATGGAGCGCCAGCTTTTCCTGCGCAATGGCAATCGCCTCATCGCCCGCATCCGCCCACCGCGGGATCGCGAGAAATACATCACCGTCGATCACGTCGTCAGCATTGAGGGCATCCCCGTCAGCGAATGGCGCGAGACCACCGAGTTCGACAAGCTAACCGCGCTTCATCCCACCGAGCGCATCGTCCTGGAAAACCAAAAATGGCGCTCCATCACGCCACGCGCGATCGACCTCATCGCGCCGCTCGGCCGCGGGCAGCGCGGGCTCATCGTCGCACCGCCGCGCACCGGCAAGACGATCCTGCTCAAGGACATCGCCCTTTCCATCCTCGCCAATTCTCCCGAGACGCACCTCATCCTCCTGCTCGTCGATGAGCGTCCGGAGGAAGTGACCGACTTCAAGCGCTCGGTGAACTGCGAGATTTACAGCTCGACCTTCGATGAAAGCCCGAGCCGCCACACGGCCGTCGCCGAACTCGTCAGCGACCGCGCGAAGCGACTCGTCGAGTTGAAGAAGCACGTGGTCATCCTTCTCGACTCCATCACCCGCCTCTCGCGCGGCTACAACAACATGCAGGGCAACCGCGGCCGCACGATGTCCGGCGGCGTGGACTCGAAGGCGCTGGTGAAACCGAAGAAGTTTTTCGGCGCTGCGCGCAACACGGAGGAAGGCGGCAGCCTCACGATCCTGGCGACGGCCCTGATCGAAACAAACAGCCGGATGGACGACCTGATCTTCGAGGAATTCAAAGGCACCGGAAACATGGAGATCCACCTCGATCGCGGGCTCTCGGACAAGCGCATTTTCCCCGCAATCAACTTCCTCGCTTCCGCCACCCGGCGCGACGAACTCCTCTACCACCCGCAGGAGTTTGCGAAGATCGTCGTCCTGCGCCGGCAACTGGCCGCGCTCCCACCTTTCGAGGCGACCGAGATTTTGATTCACGCGCTGAAGTCCACCAAATCCAACGCCGAGCTGCTTCTGTCCGGCCTGCGCGGCTAATGCAACCCGTCATCGAAACCGCTGACGCGCTCGCCGCGTTCCTCCCCGCGCTGGCGCCGCACGATCGCATCCCGATCGATACGGAGGCGGACAGCCTCCACTGCTATTTCGAAAAGCTCTGCCTGATCCAGATCAGCGTTCCCGGGACCGACGCGCTCATCGATCCGCTCGCGGCGCTTCCGCTCGAGCCGCTCTTTACCGCACTGGAGGGGAAGGAACTCGCCATTCACGGCGCAGACTACGATCTGCGGCTGCTCCGCCGGGTCGGCTTCGCCGGACCCGAGCGCGTCTTCGACACCATGATCGCCGCGCGCCTCTGCGGCGTCCCGGAATTCAGCCTCGCCGCGTTGATCTCGAAATACTTCAACGTGCAGCTGGCCAAGGCTTCCCAGAAAGCCAACTGGGCGCGCCGACCACTCCCGGAGCAGATGACGGACTACGCGGTCAAGGATACGCATTACCTTCTGGAAATCGCGTCGATCCTTGAAGCGGACCTGCGTCGGCTCGGACGCTGGGAATGGTTTCAGCAGAGTTGCGAGCGCGCCATCGTCGCCTCCACCATCGTGCGGGAGCGCGACCCGGACCAGCTCTGGCGCATCACCGGCAGCAAGGATCTTCGCGGGCGCGCTTCGGCCGTGCTCCGAGCGCTGTGGCTCTGGCGCGATGCGGAAGCGCAAAGTGTCGACCGTCCCAGCTTTCACATTCTGCATAACGAACAGCTCATCGCCGCCGCGGATCGTTTCGATCGCGGGCTGGAGGTGGACTTCCCACAGCTCAAGGGAGGCCGCCGCGCGCGCTTTTACCAGGCAGCACGCGACGCCCTGGCGCTTCCGGAAAGCGAGTGGCCGCAGATCGTCCGCAAACCCCGCGCGCGCACCACGCGAGA